>JASIJW010000198.1:0-13400 GCA_030050035.1 Acidobacteriaceae bacterium
ACCGTGGCAATTGTTGCCGGGTCCTACGCGGCACACGGGGTCCGCGGGCAGGAGACTCAGAACTCGAGCGCCGATGCTTCGCCGCTCAAGATTGTCAACGCGACCATTGAGCCGAATGACTTTACCCGCATCGCCAAGGCCGTAGGGCCGGCGGTCGTCAACATCAATACCCAAACCCTGCCCAAGCAGTCGGAGAACCACCCAGGCCACAACTTCCACGGGCGCCAGATGCCGCAGAACCCCGACGGGGATGACGACGGCGATCAGGGACAGGGTCAGGGCGAAGACAACTTCCAGGACTTTTTCAACCGCTTCTTCGGCGGACAAATTCCCGGCCAGCCTGACCAGGGCGATGACGGCAACCAGGGCGTGCAGGAGTCGCTGGGTTCGGGCTTCATCGTCGATTCCAAGGGCTACATCATCACCAACGACCACGTAGTCGACAAGGCCGACAAGATCTACGTGAAGCTTTCGACTGACCCCGACACCCAGGACCTCGGCCGTCCGGCGCGTGTCATCGGCGTGGACAAGGCCACCGATCTCGCCGTCATCAAGATCGACGCAGACAAGCCGCTGCCGACCGTAAAAATGGGTAATTCCGATCTGGCGCAGGTGGGCGACTGGGTGGTTGCCATCGGCAGCCCGTTTGCGCTCTCGCAAACCGTAACCGCCGGCATCATCTCGGCCAAGAACCGCACCATTGAGCCCGGCGCCGGCGGCCAGTTCCAGCACTTCCTGCAAACCGACGCGGCCATCAACCCCGGCAACTCCGGCGGTCCGCTGCTCGATATGAACGGCAATGTCATCGGCGTGAACACCGCCATCTACACCCAGTCGGCCGGGTACGAAGGCATCGGCTTCGCCATGCCGTCCAACACCGTCGTGTCGATCTACAACGATCTCATCGGGCCCAGCCACAAAGTGGTCCGCGGCTCCATCGGCATTCAATTCCGCGAAGGGCTCTCCGCAGCGGTCAACCGCGTCTACGGCTTCAAGCAGGGCGTGCTCGTGCAGGAGGTTCAGCCCGGCGGCCCGGCAGACAAAGCCGGCATGAAGCCGGGTGACATCATCACCAGCGTGGACGGCCGGCCGATCAAGGACGGCGACGACCTGGTCAACGAAATCGCCAGCCGCCGCCCCGGTTCGACCATCCGCCTGGGCTTCCTGCGCAACGGCAAGCAGCAGGATGCCGCTATAACCGTCGGCGACCGCGACAAGGTCTTCGCCGAGCTGAACAATCCGCAGGCGCCGCAGAACCCTGAGTCCGGCAACGACGTCGGTGAAACCAAGCTCGGCCTCGTCGTCCGGCAGGAGTCGGCGCCCACTGAGCAGAAGTTGAAGACGCCCGGCGTGGTCATCGAGTCGGTACGCACCGGCTCATTCGCCGACCTGCAGGGCCTTGAACCGGGGCTGGTTATCACCCGCGTCAACCGGCAGCCTACGGGAACCAAGGAAGAGTTCGACGCCATCGTCGGCAAGCTCAAAAGCGGCGACGACGTGGTCTTCGAGGTGATGGATCCGCGTCACCCGGAGGCAGGCATCAACGTTACCGGCGGAACATTGCAGTAACCAGCCTGCGGAGGAAAAATGAGGTCTTTTGGCGGAAGAATGAAGTAAACTTGGACGCGCTGTATTAATTTTCATGGCGTTGGCCCATTTGGGAGCCCGGCCGGCGCCATCTTCCAGCTTGGTTACTCGCAGGCCCCCGGGCAAAACCTCCGGGTTGCCGCAATGCGAGACTTCCGGTAGACTCTGCGAAGTTCCGGTTGCATTTTCTGGTTTTTGAGGTAGTGACACGTGCTTTCGTCGATACGGGCCAATCTGGCATTTCTTCTCACCGCGGGCTTACTTGCCGCGCCCGCCTTCGCTTCGCACGTTCACCGTCCACCCACCGCCGGAACCAGGCACCGGACTCACCATCTTGTTACCTCGCGCCGTTCGCACCGCATTCACGGCCAGCAATCCATCGAGCCGGAGCGTGCTACGCAAATCCAACAGGCCCTCATCCGCGAGCATTACCTCACCGGCGAGCCGACCGGCAAGTGGGATTCGGCCACGGTCGCCGCCATGCAGAAGTACCAGGCCGATAACGGCTGGCAAACCAGGCTCATGCCCGACAGCCGTGCGCTCAAAAAGCTAGGTCTCGGGCCGGATTATTCCACCGCCATCAACGCCAAAAACTCCACCTTCGCCGCTCCGCCGCCGGTAAGCACCATCCCCCCGGAGCAGGCAGCCGGTTTCGCCTCCGCCGCCGGCGTAAATCAATAAGCCTTCAGATGTAGCGCCGGTCTCCTGACCGGCTGTCCTGTGGGTTTCCAGACCCACAGGCTTTCTCACGGCAGTCCGCACCTCTTCTCGCTCCCACGGATGCTCTAATCAAAGGAGCCCGTGACCCACCACCCCTTCGACACCCTAATCCTCGGCGCAGGCGCCGCGGGCCTCATGGCCGCCATCGAAGCCGGCCGCCGTGGCCGCCGTGTCGCCGTTCTCGAGCGCGCCGACCGCCCCGGCAAAAAAATCCTCATCTCCGGCGGCGGCCGCTGCAACTTCACCAACCTGCACACCCGTCCTGACAACTTCCTCTCCGCCAATCCCCACTTCGCCAAATCCGCGCTCGCCCGTTACACGCCTGCGGACTTCATCCGGCTCGTCCAGCGCCACGGCATCGCGTATCACGAAAAAACTCTCGGCCAGCTCTTTTGCGACGGCTCCGCGCAGCAGATCGTCGACATGCTCATGCGCGAATGCGCCGCCGCCGGCGTGCGCGTGTTGTTATCGAAGAGCGTCAGCGAAGTGCGCCGCGACGATTCCTCCGGCGCGTTCACCATCGTCGCCGGCAATGACGCATTCACAGCCCCCGCGCTCATCGTCGCCACCGGCGGCTTGTCGATTCCCAAGATGGGCGCTACCAGCTTCGGCTACGACCTCGCCCGCCAGTTTGCGATTCCCATCGAGCCCTGCCGCCCCGCGCTCGTCCCGCTCACGCTTTCCGCCTCTGAGCTAACCAATTACGCGGACCTCGCCGGCATTTCCGCACCGGTCATCGCCTCCTGCGGCAAGCGCAGCTTTCAGGAAGGTATGGTCTTCACTCATCGCGGTCTGAGCGGTCCTTCCATCCTGCAGATCTCGTCTTATTGGAAGAAGCCCGAAGCCATCCGTCTCGACTGGTCGCCCGGCCGGCAACTGCTCGCGCCCTTGCGCGAACCCAACGCCCGCCGCGACATGGCTGCCGCAAAGACCGCGCTGCGCGCGCATCTGCCCGCGCGCCTCGCCGACCGCCTCCTCGAAGCCGCCGCGCCAGCAAGCTGGACCAATCACGCCGCCAATCAAGTCCTTGATGAGCTCGAGCGCCGCCTTCACTCCTGGCCCTTCATGCCCAGCGGCACCGAAGGCTACGACAAAGCCGAAGTAACAGCCGGCGGCGTAAGCACCAGCGCGCTCTCCGCGCAGTCCATGGAGTGCCGCACCGTCCGCGGTCTCTATTTCATCGGAGAAGTCGTCGACGTCACCGGCCATCTCGGCGGCTTCAACTTCCAGTGGGCCTGGGCCTCCGCCGCAGCCACCGGCCGCGCCATTTAATAGAGCCGGTAACGCACCCCGGAATCGGCACATTCAGACGAAAGGCATTGGCAAATTTGCGTGCCTCGTACCTATCGGAACAACTGCGGCGCAAATGCAGCAAGATTGCGGCGCCACACCATCCAGGTATGATTACCCGGTGTTTCGACATAGGTATGCCTGATGTCCTGGGACGTGAGCCACTTGTCAAAATCCTGATTGATGCCAAGCAATCCGTCATCCGTGCCGCATGCCACCCAAAGCAGACGTAGCCTTGCATTGACGGAGGAGTTCAGCTCTGGAAACTCCTGGTTGAAGTTCTCGCGCAATCCACCGGAGCTGAACATGCCAATCCATCCAAATCGGTCGAGATTGTTCAGGCCAATGACAGCTGATTGCGCTGCACCCATGGATAGGCCTGCTAGAGCCGTCGAGTCGCGATCGGTCAGCACATTGAAATCACGCGCGACTTGTGGCATCACCTCATTGAAGAGCGACTCTTTGAAGCGCTCGAAGTTGCGCGCGCGCAACGCGTCGTTCCAGTACGCGTTGGGCTTGAGAATGTCTGCGCCGCCATAGCCGGTGGGCATCACGACGATCATTGGCTTGGCCTTGCCTTCGTCGATTAGGTGGTCGAGGATACGATTCGCGAAGGCGACTTCCAGCCAACTGCTCGATTTCTGTCCAAAGCCATGCAGGAGATAAAGAACCGGATATTTGGTGGCCACGCGCGAATCGTAGCCCGGCGGCGTATAGACGTAGAAGTCGCGATCGTCGTCCACCGCAGCCGAGTGAAACGAATAATGATGAATCACCCCATGCGGGATGTCGCTGATTTCCCAAGGCAGCGACGGCGGTCCGGGGACGTGAACCATCGTTTCGCTTTGCAGCAGGTTCGGAAGCAGCAATGAGTTTGAGGGATCGATGACAGGAATCCCGGTGTCCTGGAAGATGTACCCATAGTAATCGGGCGCAAGTGGCTTGGTCGTCAGGCTCCATACTCCCAAACTATCCTTCTGCATGATGACCGGCTGTTCGCCTTCGATCTGCACGAACATCTCCAGCGAAGACGGCCGAAAAGCGCGGAAGGTGACGCTTCCGTCAGCATGCACCTCAGGCGACACAAGCGGCCCCGGAACCGGCGGCAGGTCTGCGCTACCCGTGTCATCGACTGTGGCAAACCACTTGCCGGAAGGATTGTGATTGTTCCAGTGCCCCGGCCACGACCATGTTCCGATGCCGGTGATGCTCTTTCCCCGTAAGGTTCCGGTGTAGAGTGCAGTCAGCCCAGCAGACGCGCTGCTCGGCAATTCCGTGCGGCGGATGACAATCCCGTCAGTGTCGAACTTCAAGACTTCGAGTTTGAACGCGGCTCCGTTGCGGCAGTGCGATTCGCCCTCCTGACCGTGAAAGGTCCATCGGCAACCCCCTTGGCGGCCCGGCGCGCATTGATCTGCTTCGCACTCGATCATCGACGCGGGAATGGCAAGCGCTTTGACAGGCGGAGGCGCTGGAATCGCCGTATGGATCGCCGCAGCCCAGCGGCCGGCCGGATGCTGGTCGTTCCAGTGCCCGTTCCATGACCACACAACCGTGCCTTCGACATGATCGCCGTGAAGGGTTCCTTTGTAGACTGCGGTCAGGCCGTAAGACGCACTATTGGGAAGATCGATGCGGCGAATCTCCACGCCCCCTTCATCGAAGCGCTCGATGACTACCCTTGCCTCAGCGCCATCGTTCCAATTCGCGGTTCCCAGAATCCCATTGAAGTTCCATGTGCCGCGGATGCCCGCACCGGAAGTGCACTGCTCTCCCATGCACTCGGTTTCAACCAAGACGGGCGAGAGCTTTGCGCTGGATTCTGAAGCCTGTACTTGAAACTGCGCGGAGGTGGGTACCGGCCCGATGATGGCAATCGAAAGAAGCACGAACATGGCTAATGTTCCCGACCGAGAGGGGTGACAGGCTGAAAACATGCGTATTCCCTTCAGATTTTTTATCTGCAAAGAGACCTCGAAGCTCTCGCGCGGAACCTCGCACACCGGAAGGGTGTTGAGCAGAGGTTTGGCAGGCACAGCAGCAATGCTAGGGTAGGGACCAGCGCCCCGAATAGAGGATTTCCATCATTCTCTATTGGAAATTCATGAGTCTGGCCTTCCGGCTCCCGCCCTAGCAAAGCTAGGACGGGGCACACCCCCACCCCGTAATATTGCAAGAACGCAGAGTCATGAGAGGTAAGGCAGGGCCACCCGCCCGTAACCGCAGGTTAGGTAAGGGGATCGAAGATCCGGTTGGCGGGTGGCCCGGGTCCCCGGACACCGCATCAACCCTATACGAGAATGACATTCCGCTAAGCGCCACGAAATCAAAAACATGCGCTCAGATGAGGGGGTGGGGGTCCGCCATTCCCTCACTGCTTCCGCGGCAGCCACTTCGTCAGGAACTCATACCGCGGCTGCGTAGTATCGGGAGCAGCGGTAATTGGATTGGCAAGCTGCAGCACCTCGCCCGTTCTGTCGAACCGGGGCCAATCAGGTAGTCCCGAACCATTCGGGCTGCCCGTCCGCGCGAAGTTCGTCCAGTACTCCTGGATTTCACTGCTCAGCTTGCGGTCTTCCGGCCGCCACACCGCCCCGGGCCGCGTATCAAGCGTGCCGAAGACGTACTCGATATCGTCCGAGTGGAATGCATACGAGCCCGGATGGTACGTGCTTGGCGGCGACGGCAGCTCGAAGTGGTAGCGATAGACGGGACTCTGCCCTGTCTTCGCGTGCGCATTAACCCAGCGCCACGTGCCGAAAGCGATGAAGTCGTCACTGTTGTAGTCGATCGCCGAGCGCACGGCCTGCTCGTCGGTATTGCCGGGAAGAACTTTGAGAAATTCATCCGCATGCGAGCCGAAATTCTTCTTCGCAAATTCGCGCCACTTTGCAGCCGTCATTCCGTCACCCAGCCCGTGCTGTTCGTCGCGGTTCCAGCCAACCAGCAGCGGCACATGCGCCTGGCGGCCGGCCGCGTAGGTCACGGCGACCGGCTCGGTAAGCAGCCGTCCGTCGACGACCGGCCGGAACTTTGGCGCGTCACTGCGCTTCGATGCGCCCAGAACAATAGGCGCGGGCAGGTCGCGCAGATGAGCAAGGCTCAGTCCAAGCGAGTTCACCCACGCCTGGTCCTGCTGCTCGACTTCCTGAAAGCTCGGCCGCGTGGGCCCGCCAATATCGAGCGCGCCGCCGCTCTCGCCGATAGCTTTTTCAAAAAGTCCCCGCGCGGGCGCGGCGGCCATAAGCGCGCTCACGGCCTCCGAGCCCGCGCTCTCGCCGGAGATCGTTACATTCTTCGGGTCGCCGCCAAACGCGGCAATGTTGGCCTTCACCCATTGGAGCGCGGCCACCATATCGAGCAGTCCATAGTTCCCTGCCGTGCCGCCCTGTTCTGCAGCAAGCTCCGGCGTGGCCAGAAAGCCGAAGACGCCAAGCCGGTAATTGATGGTGACCAGCACCACGTCGCGCGTGGGCAAATAGTCACCATTATGCCGCGGCTCAGAAGCCGACCCGCCGCGAAGACCGCCGCCGTGGATCCAGAACATCACTGGCAGCCGCGCATGCTCGCCTGCATCGGCCGGCGTAAAGACGTTCAGGTACAGGCAGTCTTCGCTTGGCCCCGCATCCTGGAATACCATGTCGGGAAACTCGTGCGGCTCCTGCATGCAGCGCGCGCCGTAACGCGTAGCTTCGCGCGTGCCGCGCCAGCGCGCCGGCGGAACAGGCGGCCGCCATCGCAGATTGTCCACCGGCGGAGCTGCGTACGGCAGTCCAAGAAACGCACGCACTTTCCCGTTGTTAATGGTCTTGCCGTGCACCTTGCCCTGCTCGGTTTTCACCAGCAGCGGACCGGTTTGGGACCACGAGGAGATTCCCATGACGATTGAGAAAAGCCCAACGCCCGCAAGGGCGCGAAACCACGGCAGCATGCAACAACTCCCGCGAACCACGATAACAGGCCGGGCGAATGATGGCGCGCGCCGCATCCCAACGCTCGCGATCAGACGCTTTCCGGGCTGATCAGATCCGCAAGCGTTTCGCGCCTCCGAATCAGCCGCGCCCGCGCGCCCTCCACCAGCACTTCCGCCGGCCGTGGTCGCGTGTTGTAGTTCGAGCTCTGAGCCATCCCGTAGGCGCCGGCATCGAGCAACGCGACAAGATCTCCGGCTTCGAGCGGCGGCAGCTTGCGGTCGCGCGCAAAGAAATCGCCCGACTCGCAGACCGGTCCGACAACATCTACGATCTGTTTCCTGCCTGTGCGCGGCTTCACGGGAACAATTTCGTGATACGCCTGGTAGAGCGCCGGGCGGATCAGGTCGTTCATGGCGGCGTCTGTCACAACGAATGTTTTTTTGCCATTGCGCTTCACGTAAAGCACGCGAGCAAGCAGCGCGCCCGCCTGCCCAACAATGAACCGTCCTGGCTCGAGCAGCAACCTGCCTTGGAATCCGTCGAGCGCGCGATCGATAGCGGCTGCGTACTCAGCCACCTTGGCCTGCGCGTCGAATACGCCGCTGTGGTAATCGATGCCAAGCCCTCCGCCTGCGTCGATCGAGCGCAGCACAATTCCCTGCTGGGCGAGTTGGCGCACCAGCTTGTAAACGCGATCAAGCGCCGCGCCGAATGGATCCGCGGAGCGGATCTGCGAGCCGATGTGAACGCTGATGCCGTGCGCTTCGAGCCACGAATTGGGCCCGCGATTGCCCGCGCCGCGCCGGTAGATCTCCGCGGCCTTGCGGATATCGATGCCGAACTTGTGTTCGTGCAGGCCGGTCGAGATGTAAGGGTGCGTGTCGGCGAAAACATCGGGGTTCACGCGCAGCGCAAACCGCGCGCGGCGCTTCAGCCTGCGTGCGCGCGCGGCCAGCAGGTCGAGCTCGGCTTCGCTCTCCACGTTGAATTCGAGGATCTCCGCTTCGAGCGCGCGATCGATCTCAGCCGCAGTCTTGCCCACGCCAGAGAAGACCACGCGGCCGGCAGCATCCGGCGCAGCAGTCAGAACGCGCTCCAGTTCGCCACCGGAGACGATGTCGAACCCTGCGCCGCGGTCGGCAAGCAGTTTAAGAATTGCCAGCGCGGAGTTCGCCTTCACGGCGTAGCACACCAAGTGATCGCGCCGTGCCAGCGCCTGCTGGAAGAGCTCGAGCCGCTCGACAATCTGGCCGGCCGAGTAGACATAAAGCGGCGTGCCGAAACGCCGCGCCAGGCTTTCCAGCGAAACTTTGTCGCAGTGAAGTGCGTCGCCGCTATGCGGGTATACAAACGGGCGTGAAGATGGCAAGGTTCGATCAGCCACGAATCCGGTCCGAAATTTCCAAAGTTTTCCGAAAAACTTGCGGAATACTTCGAGACTAACAGGCGCACGCCAAGCGGCTTAATCCGCGCGACCTGATTTCGGCGCCAATGCCGCCGGTTTACGCCGCGGCTTTGCCTGAACCGCTGACAGTGGAACGAAGCTGTCCGGTGGAAACCAGGAGGAGGATAGCATCTCCGACTGACTGAACCATCGATACAGGCAAATCGATTGTGGCCGCGCGAATCATGCTTCTGGAAATGCCCAGATTATCGGCAATCTCTTTGACGAGCTTCAAACGCACCGACTCAACCTGCCATGTTTCATAGTTGATCATGAGATCGGCGACCTCACCCACAATTTGCCCATCCGCCGCAACAACCTTCCGGCCTCGGACGCTTTCATCAAAGAGGTATTTTCTGCTGCCGGTAGAGGCTTCTGCGCCTCGATCAACGTGCATCGTCCCGGTAGGCTCAACCCGTTCCTGGTGCTCGCTGTTCATATCACACTCCTGATGCGGCTCACACTCCTGATGCAGCCAAAGCATTGCGGGGTCTTCCGGCCGTATCGCTCCGCATGCCTTAACTTTGGCATCAGTGCAGTCCTCTGTCCAGGTTCCGTTGCCACTCGGTGAACATTGTTTTGGGCGCGGTGCAACTAAAACCGCTCCATCTTCACGCGCACGACCTCGGGCTGGCGATGGAACTGCAGGCCGCGGTCGGTCTCGTCGCCGTTCAAGAGTCGCACCGGCTTCCACACGCCGTCGTCATAGCTTCCCTGCTCTGCCGTCACAATGTCGCTGCGCATCCAGGGCAGCTTGCCCGGTAGATGGAAGATAACGCTCGCGTCGATACCCGTAATGAGAAACTCATCGGGGCCGAGCCGCGCGATGAGGGCTGTGCCATGCGCGTCTTTGGTTCCGGGAGCAGGCTGGCCATCACGCTGCGGGAATCCGAACGCCACCGTCGCCTGCCAATCGCCGAAGTCAATCTCCTGCGTTGCTTCGCCGGGCTCTTCTACTGCGGTTTTCACCTTGCCCTCGAATTCCAGTTGCGCGATCTCGCGCTGCATCGGACCGATGATGGCGTAGTTAGCGGCATGCGCGCTCCATGGCTGGTCGCCGAGGATGTTCCAGCCGCTCCTGTCCACGCCGAAGGGCGAGAAGCAGAGTGCGCCTTTGCCGAGGGCCATGAACAGATACTTGGCGAAGTCATCGCTGCGCCCCGTTTCGGGAATCCACAGCGGATTATCGGGCCGCGCATAGGCATCGATTGTGGCTTGGTAAAACTCCGGATCAGAGGAGTAAATGTCCGGGCCGATCATGTCGAGTGACGGCGCAAGCGCACGCCAGAGGCCGATAAACTTCTCAACGGCGCCGCCGCTCGGGTACTGCACACCAGGAATCGGAATCTGCCGCTGCGGCAACTCGGCAATGGGATAGCTGAGCCAGACGTTGATGTAAAGCGGAATCGCGAACTCAGCCTTGCCGGCCGCGGCGACTTGGTTGATGTACTTCGCCTGGTAGTACATCTGGAAGGTTTCATCGGCGTCGCTGCCGAAGACCTGCGCCCATGTGCCCGGTTGCTTATGGACGATCGCCAGCAAGTCGGAAGGAACCGCTTCCGCGAAGAGCTTATTCGCCTGCGCGGAGTTGTCGCGCACGCTGCCGATATTGCCGGACTCATTCTCCACCTGCACGGAGATGACGGTGTGCTGGTCGCCATCGATCTGCTTCAGGTGCCGCATTAGCGCAACGAAGGCCGTCTTGTCTGCTTCCAGCGTGTCATGGCCCAGCGGGCTGAGCACGTCGATCGGCTCGCCATCCGGGCGAATGACGCGCGGAAAGCGCTGCCCATCGCCTTTTACCCAGGCGGGGACGTAGTGCATGTTGCCGTTTTTCCATGTGGCCAGCCACAGCAACACCGCGTGCAGGTTGTGCGCGCGTGCGCCCTCCACGAGCGCGTCAACATTGGCGAAATCGAACTGCCCCTCGCGCGGTTCCATCTGCTCCCAATACACCGGCGCCTCGATGGTGTTCGCGTGCAGCGCCGCCATTGATTCCCAAACCTGGGGCAGTTCGCTTGGCCACGCGCTGGAGTTGTGAATCTGGCCGCCGAGCACGAGGAACGGTTTGCCGTCGACGATCATCGCGTAGCGGCCATCCTTTTTCTCGATATGCGGAGCTTCCGCGGCATACGCGGCCTGAAATACGGCAATTACAAACGTGGCGAGGACACACAGGCGAATGACAAGCGAACGCATGAAAAACCGGTTTCTCCTTTTTCGAGGATCACTCTGAGCTTAATCGATCGAGCCGGGTACCCAATCTCCGCGCCGATCTTTGCGACCGACCCGGGAACCAGCGCACCCGTACGCCCGTTACAATGGGGCAATGACCACTGCATCAGCCAAGCAGCCGGCGGACTTGCGCCAAGTCGATCTTGTGGGCGTGGGGCTGAACGCGACCGACACTCTGATTCCCCTGCCACATTACCCGGAGCGCGGCTCGAAGATGGAGTATACCGGCGCGAGCATCCTGCCCGGCGGCCAGGTGGCCACGACTGTGGTTGCCTGCCAAACGTGGGGCGTCCGCAGCCGCTACGTGGGCAAGCTGGGCGACGACGATGCCGCACGCCTGCACCGCGAGGCCTTCGACCGCGCCGGCGTGGAGGCGCATATCGTCACCGTCCCTGGCGGCGTGAGCCCGCAGTCGCTCATCATCGTGGATGGCAGCGGCGAGCGCACTGTGCTTTGCCGGCGTGACGATCACATGGCGCTCGAGCCAGAAGAGCTGAAGCGTGAGTGGATTGTGAATGCGCGCGTGCTCCACGTGGACGGTCACGACACTGCTGCAGCCACGCTGGCTGCCCGCTGGGCGCGTGAGGCAGGCGTGGCCACGGTAGCCGATCTTGACGATACCTATCCGGGCATCGAAGAACTCGTCGCCAACATCGACTATCTCATCGTTAACAAGGATTTCTCCTGCCGGCTGATGAACGAGCCGGTTAATGAACGTAGCCTCGAGCGCGCGCTGCGCCGCATGCAGTCGCGGTACGGCTCGCGGCTCACGGCCGCCACGCTGGGCGAAGATGGCGTGTTGGCGTGGAATGGCAAGGAGATGATCCACTGCGCGGCGTATCATGTGCCGGTAGTGGACACGACCGGAGCGGGCGATATCTTCCGCGCCGGTTTTATCTATGCGCTGCTCAAAGGCTGGCCGCTCGAGCGCCAGCTCGATTTCTCCTGCGCGGCGGCCGCCATGAACTGCACAGCCCACGGCGCGCGCGGCGGCATAAAGCCGGTCGCATCAATCGAGGAGCTGATGGCGACCGTGCCGCGCTACGAAAGCGCGTACGGCGTGACTTAGGTGCCGTTTGCACCCGCAAGCACGCGTGGCGCGTCTAAATGGCAGGATTTAAAATAGAAGTGGTAGCGGGTGTCCGCGTGCCACCTGGCCGCGATGCTTCCTGTTCCCATGGAGAAACACATGCCTTTGATGAAGACTTCGAATCCTGCCCTGGGCGAGAACACCTACCGCGATATCTCCCGCATGCAGTATGGCGGCACGATTGACGCGGCAGCCCGTATGACGTTGAGCGGGACGGTGAATAAGACCGGCATTCTACTCTTGTGCGCGCTGGCCACCGCGGCGTGGACGTGGAACATCTTCATGCAGACGCATGATCCGGCATCGGTGGCCGGGCTGCTCATGATCGGAGCCCTGGGCGGATTGGTGGTCGCCTTCGTTACGATCTTCAAGAAGGAGTGGGCGCCTGTTACCGCGCCCATCTATGCGCTGCTCGAAGGGCTCGTGCTGGGTGGAGTTTCGGCCGTCTTCAACGCCCGCTATCCGGGCATTGCCTTCCAGGCTGTTGGTCTTACTTTCGCCACGCTGTTCGTGCTGCTGCTCGCGTACAAGGCCCGGCTCATTCGGGTCACCCGCACTTTTGCGCTGGGTGTTTTTGCAGCCACGGGCGGGATCATGCTGTTCTACTTTGCCCAGATGATCCTGGGCTTCTTCCATGTGAGCTTCTTCTCGAGCGTATACGGCGCCGGTCCTGTAGGTATCGCGTTCAGCCTGTTCGTAGTTGCCATCGCCGCGCTCAACCTGGTGCTTGACTTCAACTTCGTGGAGCAGGGCGTGGCTTACGGCGCGCCCAAATACATGGAGTGGTATGCCGCCTTCGGCATCATGGTCACGCTGGTGTGGCTGTACCTTGAGATTCTGCGCCTGCTGGGGAAAATGAGAAGTAACCGGTAGAGAAGCAGCCGGCGGGGAGCAGCCAATAGCCAGGCGGCCGTCTGGAAAACCGGGAAGCGGAGTTCGGGGGCGAGGAGGGTCTCGCCCCCACCCTAACGGCAAAAACAGAGGCGCCGTTAGGATGGGGCATCCAGGTTTGTGCTGAATGGGGGAGCTCCGCTGCCTCGTTCACTGCTTGTTCACGTCGACGTAGTACAAGTCCGTCGCTACCTGAAACTCATCTTTGGTCAGCGGCGTCTGCATCCAC
>JASIJW010000199.1:0-2513 GCA_030050035.1 Acidobacteriaceae bacterium
CTCGCCGACAACGTCATCATCATTTGCTCGATTGAAAATTTCGATCCCATGGGCGTGCACACCGGCGACTCCATCACCGTCGCGCCTGCGCAAACGCTCACCGACCGCGAGTATCAGAAGATGCGCGACGCGGCCATCGCCGTGATGCGCGAGATCGGCGTCGAGACCGGCGGGTCGAATGTGCAGTTCGCCATTAACCCGCTCGATGGCCGCATGATCGTGATCGAGATGAACCCGCGCGTCTCGCGCTCCTCGGCGCTGGCGTCAAAGGCCACCGGCTTCCCGATCGCGAAGATCGCCGCAAAGCTTGCCGTGGGCTATACGCTCGACGAGATCCCCAACGACATCACGCGCAAAACGCCGGCCTGCTTTGAGCCGACCATCGATTACGTCGTCGTCAAGATTCCCAAGTGGCAATTTGAGAAGTTCCCCGGCGCAGACGATACTCTCGGGCCGCAGATGAAGTCAGTCGGCGAAGTGATGGCCATCGGCCGCACCTTCAAGGAAGCGCTGATGAAGGCCTGGCGCTCGCTTGAGACCGGCAAGAAGACCGGCGCCGAGGTCCTGCTCGATCCGCGCCGGCTCACACAGATGCTGGTCACTCCGCGCCCGGAGCGGCTGGCCTACATCCGCTTCGCATTCGAGCGCGGCCTGGGCGTGCGCGAGGTGCAGCGGCTCACGCGCATGGACCCGTGGTTCCTGCATCAGCTTCGCGAAATCACGCAGTCGCAGATGGCCATTGCGCAGACTTCGCCAAACGAGATCAGCGCGGAGGACTTGCGGCGGCTCAAGCGCCTCGGCCTGAGTGACGAGCGCATCGCCACCGAGTGGAAGCTCGAAGGCCACGCGGGCGTAAAGCAGGTGAGGGAACTGCGCGAATCGAACGGCGTTCGCCCCGTCTTCAAGCTCGTCGATACCTGCGCAGCCGAGTTCGAGTCGATGACACCCTATCTCTACTCGACCTACGACGAAGAAGACGAAGCGCCGCCGACGTCGAAGCCGAAGATCATCATCCTCGGCTCGGGGCCGAACCGCATCGGGCAGGGAATCGAGTTCGATTACTGCTGCTGCCACGCGGCCTTCGCGCTTAAAGACGACGGCTACGAAACCATCATGGTGAATTGCAATCCTGAAACGGTTTCAACCGACTACGATACCAGCGACCGCCTCTACTTTGAGCCGCTCACGCTCGAAGACGTGCTCGCCATCTATAACCACGAATCGCAGTCGGGCGCGAAGATTGGAATGATCGTCCAGTTCGGTGGGCAGACCCCTCTCAATCTCGCACAGCGCCTGCGCGCCGCCGGCGTGCCCATCATCGGCACCTCGCCCGAGTCCATCGACCTCGCCGAAGATCGCAAGCAATTCGGCAAGCTGCTCGAGGAACTCAAGATTCCGCAGCCGCGCGGCGGCACGGCCACCAGCGTTGGAGAAGCGCTGGCCGTCGGCGAACAGATCGGCTACCCGGTGCTCGTTCGGCCCAGCTACGTGCTCGGCGGCCGCGCCATGGTCATCGCATACGACGCCGATGCAGTCACGCGCTATATGCGCGAGGCGGTTGAATACTCGCAGGAGCGGCCGGTGCTCATCGACCACTTCCTCGAGAACGCAATCGAAGTCGACGTCGATGCGCTCTGCGATTCCAAGGATGTCGTCATCGCCGGCATTATGCAGCACATCGAGGAAGCCGGCATTCACTCCGGTGACTCGTCATGCGTATTGCCCGCCGTCGGCATCAGCGAAAAGACACTGAATACACTGCGCACCTACGCGCGCAAACTCGCACTGGCGCTCAGGGTCGTCGGACTGGTCAACCTGCAGTTCGCCATTCAGCGCGACGCTGAGGGCAATGACCAGGTCTACGTCATCGAAGTTAACCCGCGCGCCTCGCGTACCGTGCCCTATGTTTCAAAGGCAACCGGCGTACCGCTCGCCAAGATTGCCGCACGGTTGATGACTGGCCGCACCCTGCGTGAGCTGTTGCCCGAGCAGGTTGCCACCGGAAAAGACCTCGACGTAGGCTCGCATTACTACGTCAAGTCGCCGGTCTTCCCATGGTCCAAGTTCGCCGGCGTTGACACCGTGCTCGGCCCAGAGATGAAATCCACCGGCGAAGTGATGGGCGTAGCCGCGAACTTTGGCGAGGCCTTCGCCAAAGCGCAGCTCTCCGCAGGGCAGTATCTGCCCACGGGCGGCACCGTCTTTTTCAGCGTCAACGACCACGACAAGCCGGCCGCCATCGAGCTGGCGCGCCGCTACGTGAACCTCGGCTTCAAGATCGTTGCCACGCAGGGCACAGCTGACGCGCTCGAAAACGCCGGGCTCGTCGTCGAGCGCGTTTTCAAAGTGATGGAGGGCCGGCCGAACGCGGTCGATCTCATCAAGGGCGAGCGCATCCAGCTCATCATCAACACGCCGCACGGCCAGGATCCGTACTTCGACGAGAAGTCCATCCGTCGTGCTGCTGTGCTGGCGCGCGTTCCCACCATCACCACGCTGGCCGCAGCGCAGGC
>JASIJW010000200.1:0-2626 GCA_030050035.1 Acidobacteriaceae bacterium
CTCGCCGGTCATCTGCATCAACTCGCCCGTGTACCACCGCATGGGCTCGGCAGGCATGCCGCTTGAGAATGTAGAACTGAAACTGGCCGAAGACGGCGAACTGCTGGTGCGCGGACCGTCGATCTTCTCCGGCTACTGGCAGAAGCATGAAGCGAACGCCGGAGTCCCCGGCGACAGGTCTTCGTTGCTGGGGTGGAACGCCGAATGTTTTGACGCTGAAGGCTGGTTCCGCACCGGCGACATTGCCCGCATCGATGATGACGGCTTCCTTTACATCACGGACCGCAAGAAGGAATTGCTCAAGACTTCGGGCGGAAAGCTTGTCGCGCCGCAGCCTATCGAAAACAAACTCAAGAACAGCCCGCTGGTGGCGCAGGCGGCTTTGGTGGGCGACAAGCACAAGTTCATCTCCGTGCTCATCTCGCCCAACTTTGTCGCGCTCGAGGACTGGGCGCGGCAGCAGGGAATTGCCTTCAGCTCCCGCGCCGAGTTAGTTGCTAATCCGCGTGTCATCGCGCTGTACGACGGAATTGTGCAGCAGGCAAACGCCGGACTTGCCAACTTCGAGTCGCTCAAGCGCTTCCGGCTCGTGCCCGACGACTGGACGCAGGAAGGCGGCCAGCTTACTCCGTCGATGAAGCTCAAGCGCCGCGTGATTACGGCACAATACGCGGCGGCGATCGACGAACTCTACGCGGACGAAGCAACCGCACGCGCCGCATCGGTGAGCTGATCTTCCAGATCTCTTTGCGGAACAGCGCGCGCTTCTTCCACATCAGCTCCAGGCCGCGGAAAAACGGCGCGCCCATTCCGCCCACAGCCAGCACCGCGCCGAAAACGATGACGGCGTCGATGCTGAGACGGCCCTCGCGATTCCAGTAAGCGTCCGGGTCAAGGTTCAGCCACAGCGCAAACTCATCGAGCGTAAGCGCCGCGCCCACGCCGTAGCCCACAGCCATCATCCGGCTCATGAAGATCGACATGGGCGAGTGCGAACGGCCCAGGTCGAGCAGCCATCCATAACCCACCAGCAGCAGGATCAGGATGCCCCATACCAGGTGGTGAATGTGATGTCCGCGCACCATCACCCACTGGAAATGTCCCTCGTGGTTCACAATCCGGTGCACCAGGATGCGGATGCCGGCAAAAGTGATCAGGAATGAAACCGAGGCCAGAAACATCCGCCGCCGCGGCCGGTCCGGAATGGTAGTGCGGATGATGAAGCCCAGCCTCGTGAGCTGCAGCAGCACCAGCAACACAATCACAACCAAACTGACAAAGGCCAGCAGCAGCAGTGCACCAGCTCCGGGCATATCCATTATTCAATCATCCCCACAGCAGTCTCCCCAACGGAAATTCGGAGGGCGTGCACTTCTGCTTACCCTGCCGCTTTACACTGATTAAGGCGCCGAAACTCGGCAGTCGAATTGCCGTCTGCGCTCCCCATTCCATCGCCGCCATTGGGCAGGCGAACAAATTATCTCGAGGAGATTTCAGCCATGCGTGTTGCTTTGTTGACCGGGGGCGGTGACTGCCCCGGACTGAATGCCGTGATTTACGCGGCCGTGAAGAAGGGCATCAACCATTACGGCGATGAGTTCATCGGTTTCCTCAACGGCTGGAAGGGCGTGCTGGAAAACAGCTTTATCCCGTTGACGCTCGAAAATACCGACGGCATTCAGTTGACGGGCGGCACGATCCTTCACTCTTCGCGCACCAACGTGAAGAAAATTCCCGGTGGCCTCGAGAAGGCGCAGGAAGTTCTCAAGAAGAATAAGATTGACGCGCTGATCGCCCTGGGCGGCGACGACACGCAATCCGTCACGCAGTATCTCTGCGAGAACGGCATCAACGGCGTGGGCGTGCCGAAGACCATCGACAACGACCTCAACGGCACCGACGCCACCTTCGGCTACGACACCGCCGTTATGATTGCGACTGAAGCTGTCGATCGCGTCCGCACCACCGCCGACTCGCACAACCGCGTGATCGTGATCGAAGTGATGGGCCGCGATGCAGGCTGGATTGCCTATGCTGCGGGCGTTGCCGGTGGCGCAGACGTTACGTTGGTTCCTGAGAAGCCGATCGATATCGATCACGTCTCCGCGCTGCTCAAGTACAACTACGATCACGGCAAGAACTACGGCCTTGTGGTGGTCTCCGAGGGCTGCCATCTGCCTGAGGGCGGCCAGGTCACCGGCTCGGCGGAAGTGGACGCCTTCGGCCACGCGCGTCTTTCCGGTATCGGCGAGGCGTTGGCGAGCCTGATCGAAAAGAAGACCGGCTATGAGACCCGCTCCGTGAACTTGGGCCACACACAGCGTGGCGGCGTTCCCACAGCGTACGATCGCCTGCTGGCCCAGCGCTACGGTCTGCACGCCATCGACATGGTGCACCAGAAGAAGTGGGGCCGCATCGCCGTGCTGCGCGGCACCGAGATCACCGACATCGCCATCAAGGACTCGATCAGCACCAACCGCCGCCTCACTCAGCCTTTCTTCGACGTGATCACCAGCCTCGAAGCCAAGATCTAGTGCAACCCCAAAATCTTCGTGCCCCATCCTTTCCGCGTTCTTTGCGGAAAGGGTGGGACGCTGCGACTGCTGAACCGGGCCGGGACTTCCGA
>JASIJW010000201.1:0-12799 GCA_030050035.1 Acidobacteriaceae bacterium
CAACACAACTGTCAGAATAGACAGATGTTCGCCGCTGCGTGCGCCGCGCGCGCACACAACCACCGTGCGCTGCGGAATCGTTTTGAGTTAAGAGGCGAATTGACTTCACAGAAAATGGGGCGTAAAGTACATAACTCTGGGGGCGTTTCGCAGCTTAGCGATACGTTACTCTCTTCCTCTCTGAGGCTGTTCGCTCCTTCAAACCCAGACTTCGCCATTATCTTGACGACATTTCATTAAGTCTCTCGCGTCTCCTGGTTTCTCTTCGCCAGACTCGCACAAAGTTCTATCTGTGACGAGTCGAGAAGAAGAACGAGACGAATCCTACAAGTCGCTCCCGCCATTTCCGCACGGAGGTGACCCGTGAGACGACCTCGCATTCTTCTTGCAGATGATCACATTCTGCTGACGGACGCATTCAGAAAACTTCTCGAACCGGAATTCGAAATTGTAGGCACCGTTTCAGACGGCCAGACCCTCGTCGCAGAAGCTTCCCGGGTTATACCCGATCTGATTGTGGTCGATCTTGGGTTGCCGCTTCTGAACGGCATGGATGCGGGAAGGAAACTGAAGGAACTGCTGCCGAAGGTCAGACTCCTGGTTGTGACAGTGAACGAAGACGTCGGCATCGCGATTGAAGCACTTCGCGAATGGGCGGCAGGATTTCTTTTGAAGAAATCCGCCGGCGCGGAGCTGATTTACGCGATTCGCGAGCTGTTGGCGGGCAAATCGTATGTGACTCCACCCATTTCACAACAACTGCAAAGGGAGTTTATCCGTAACCCCTCGTCTACCGGCGACAAGACGCTTACGCCCCGTCAGCGCGAAGTGCTTCAATTGCTGGCTGAGGGCTTCACGATGAAAGAGGTCGCTCGCGCGCTGAGCGTCAGCACCAGAACGGTGGCATTTCATAAGTATCAGATCATGGAAGATTTTAACCTGCACAACAATCTGGAGCTGCTCAGACTAGCGCTTCGCGAACGCCTTGTGTCGCCGGAATAGGAGGCGCGCCGCTTTTACTTGTACCCTCAATGCCCAGGACGCTGCGGAGCCTTCCTGCGGCACGCCCGGCGTGGGTCTCGATCTGTGCTCTCCCTGCTCCACACCAGAAATGTTTTCACAGGCTGTGCTTTCTTTCCACAGGAGCACGCTGCCCAACGCGCAGGACTAGCCCTACTCGGCAGCCGTTTGTGAGAAGCCATGGATGAGAATCACGCAACACGGCCATTCCTGCTCGTGGAGTGCGGGCCGCTGTTTGATTTCGAAGCTCGTGTTGGCTTGATCAGAAAAGGCTCACATCAGACAGCGAGGAGAGCTTGTCTGGCCGCACTGCTTGCCTGGTTCCCGCTACTGGTCTTGTCCGGCCTTCAGGGCACGGCCTTCGGTCACAGAGTACAGGTTCCGTTTCTGCGGGATTTCAGCGCATGGTCCCGGTTTCTGCTCGGCATTCCTTTCCTCGTGTTGGCAGAGAAAAGCCTCGGCCCAAGAATCGCAGATGCCGTAGAGCACTTCCTGACATCAGGAGTCGTAGAGCAGAAGGATTACCAGCAATTCGACCGATTCGTAGAGCAGGGCCTGCGGTCACGCGACTCCAAGTCCCCAGAAGTTGTAGTCGCGATCCTTGCCTACCTCGTCGCGTTCACCGGGTTCAGGCTAACGGCTGCCAGCGTTTCCACGTGGTACGGCGTCCGGGCAAACGGTAGAGAATCCCTCACATGGGCAGGGTGGTGGCTGATCGGCTTTTCGGCTCCGCTGCTTCACTTTCTGCTGCTCCGCTGGCTCTGGAGACTCTATCTCTGGTTCGAGTTTCTGAGCCGCGTGGGCAATCTCAACCTGAAACTTTTTCCGACTCATCCGGATAAGGCGGCGGGGCTGGGTTTTGTCGGCGTGACACAGCTGTACTTCAGAACCCTGTTATTCGCTTTCTCGATTGGTGTTACAGGCGTGATGGCAAATGAGATTGTTTATGAGAAGATTCCGCTCCAGCGTTTTGCCCCAGGCATTGCGGTTTACGTGCTGGCGGTCGTCGTTGTGGTTGTTGGCCCCCTGGCCGTTTTTACCAGGACGCTACTCCGAACCAAGCGCCGCGGACTTTATGAGTACGGTACCCTGGGCACATCCTACGCCGGATCATTTCACCGGAAGTGGATTCTGGGAAAGAATCCGGACGATGAGCCGCTGCTGGGCACGGCCGATATTCAGTCTCTCGCAGATCTTGAAAACAGCTATGCCCATATCGAGCGTATGCACGCGGTGCCCATTGATCCACACATCATTGTTCATCTGGTAATTGTCAGTCTTCTACCCATGGCGCCATTGCTGCTGTCAATTATGCCGCTGAGAGAGATCGTGAAACTGCTGTTGAAGTTCCTGGCGTAATACAGCCATCTTCAATCCTTACTTGCAATCACCAATGACCCACCACTCCTGCAATTGCTCCTGTCTGGGTCAGCCGCATTCCTATCTGGTCGCTACTTCCGCTGATTCTGAGCCGTGATCCCATCCTATAGCCAGCGCTGAGCTTAAAGTGTGAGCCTAAACCGACGTCAACTCTTGTTTCCGCGGTGATGAAACTTCCGTAGCCAAAGAAGTACATTGCCAGCCCCGAGCCGTCGAAATCTAGAACGCCAGAGTGGGGCAGGGGATACCACCGGCCGCGTGCGCCAATCACAGGCAGTGGCGCAAAAACGGAACCAGAAGCGGTGCGAGTCGCGAACTGCCCATTGACAGATGCGGTGCCCGTTAGGCTGGCCCTCGTATCGATGAGGTTCATTTGTGCCGCCACCCCCAAAAACCCGTGGTTGCGGCGAGTGATGTCGTACTGATAGCCGGGTGTAAATGAAAACGCATGAAGATTCGCCGACACCTGAGCCCCTACGTTAAAGGTATCGCCCTGATACGTGATAGTCCGGGTCAGTGTCGCGCTCTTGGTAAGGTCAACCGGGCTGGCGTTAAAGGTGAGATGGCTCCTTCTCTTGAACCTCCAGTCGACGTAGCCGGTAAAGGTTGAATAATTACCAAAGCCGAAATCTTGCTGCAGGTTAAACGAGCGGACGCCGTTGCTCCCGTTTGCATTGAAAGAACCTGAAGGCTGGGAGTACCACCAATAGCCTGAAATCCAGATTTTGTAGGCATCCAGATCCTCGTCGCTTGCTTGAGCATTGCCTCGTGCTGCAGATACCAGGCAGACCAAAAGAAGCAGTCCTTGCGCAAGCCGAGTAACTGCGCTTCGGCGCATCTGGAACTTAGATTGTTGTCTCATCTCTGGCTTCCCTTTCTTGTACGACGGGAAATCCGGCGGGCGATTTGCTTCCAGCGACATCGGTGGACCGTTCTGACGAGACTCCTCTTCCCGTGCGGTAGGATGGGACCACACAGTGCCACACGGTCAGCATAGTCAGACTCTACAGGATGCTGTAACTGTGAAAGTTGACAGTGGATTGGGCGATGATATTCCGTGCGGTGGCTCAGCATGCCCAGGGCCATTGCGTTGCGCACTGGCTAGCTCCGGGTTTCGTTGCCGGGCTCCTTCGACGCCGTTTCACGGGTTTCCAGATATGTGGTGCTGGATGGAAAGGCCAGGCGCGCCCCTGCCTTGGATACGGCTGCCAACACTCTAAGCAGCAGGTCCTGCTGGCGAGCAACGAATGAGTTATAGTCTGCGGCCATGATAAACGCAAAAATTTCGATCTGATAGGAAGCGCCCTGAAGGCCAATCAAATTAACACGGCTGGTATACGGCTGAACCGAGTTGTCGCCGGCGATCAATGCTCGCAGATCCGTCAGGACTCGCTCGATCTGCGGCTGGGGCGTATCAAAACGAAGCGACAGGGTGTGACGGAACAGAAAATTGTCGCGCAGTGTGAAGTTCTCCGCGGCAGACTGCGCCACCTTCGCATTAGGAACCCAGATCACCGTGCGATCCGTAGTCCGGAGGCGAGTCGACGAGAGACCAATGTCCTCAACAGTTCCGAGCTGGTCTGCAAGCCGGCAATAGTCGCCTACGCGAATTACTTCCCGAGAAACTATCGAGATTCCGCCAAACAAGTCCGCTAACGTGTTCTGCGCAGCGAGCGCGAGCGCGATGCCCCCGATACCCAGCCCGGCGAGCATGGCGGAGATATTAACGCCGGCCTCGCGCAGCAGAATCATCAGCACAACAAATGCAGCAGTTATCTTGAAGAGCCTCTTCGCCAGGACAATGACAGCGATTCTGTGTTGCAGTCCACGCGCCACGGAATTGCGTTTGCCCGCCTCGGCTACGAGGTTTGCGACGCTGATAAGCAACCACGCAAGCCCAAGCACGAAGAGCACTCGAGCAGCCAAGGTCCAGCGGTGCCTGGCAATAATCGACAGAGAAAAGAATCGACAGGTCCAGATGGCGAGCGAAAGGAGCAGAAGACGGATGGGCTGCCTGAGCTTGCCAAGAATCTCACTCTTGGGGAGCAATTGTCCCTCATGAAGCGTGGCGCCGAAGACCAGCAGAAGAAGACGGGTAACGACAGTCGAAAGGAGAATCGCCAGCAAGATTGCGATAACGATAAACAACCAGCGCCACAGCGGCAGGCCGAGGAACTCGATCCGGCGAAGCGCCTCCGGCAAATATCGGGCAAAATGTTGCCTTTGCAAATGGGCGTACGCGCCCGGAATTTGTTTAAGCGTATCGGCGGAAAATAACCATATAGCAGGCTCCTGCTTACGCTGTACCCGGTCAAGCAAAATGTCGACGTCGCCGGAAGGCGTTCTCACGACGCCGATCTTCTCGCGCGTCATCTCCAGGTTATCGTTCAAATTGCCCGATTCTTCATGTGAGAGTCCGTCAATACTGGTGGAGAGGTTGGTGTCCATCACAGCCTTCAACTGCACAGCGAGTTGTTCGGCCTGATCTTCGGGCAGATCGGTATCAAGATACTGGGTCGCTGTTGCGAGGTTGTTGTCCGCGACGGCGTTCAGAAACCCGACGACGCATCCATAGGGGGTGGATCGGCCGAGAGGATCCTGGGGCGGCTGCTCCTGAGCAGCAGGTGCCGGTTCCTGCGCAGGCTCATTTGCGGCAGGTTTTGACAGAATCGATCCTGCAGGGTTGGCCACCGGTGGATTGGCGGATGGCTTCTGCAGGGAAGCGGCGTAAGCGCAAAGGAATCCGGATAGGAGAAGGAACGCGGCCACCCGGACGAAGCTGGACTTGCCAATCGTGGCCCACGCAACGCTCGGACACTTCGCCATCCCCATGTTCCTTAATGATGCGATTCCGTAACTGGCGGGTTCTATGTCTCGAAGGCGAAGATCCGCTTCCAGTCATTCTTCATACTGATCACTAGCCAACCCCTCGTCTTCGCCTCATCGTAGAGGGCTTGCGTGAATGTGCCGACCCTGCTGTCGCGGAGTCCGAGAGCCGGGCCGTAGGCATACTCACGCTTGTTGTCGTCGTGGAGCAGCAGCATGGCCAACCTCTCACCGTTTCCTGCTTTCGTATATTCCAGCATTTCCCGATC
This sequence comes from Acidobacteriaceae bacterium, assembly GCA_030050035.1. Lineage (GTDB taxonomy): Bacteria > Acidobacteriota > Terriglobia > Terriglobales > Acidobacteriaceae > Telmatobacter. The sequence goes on from JASIJW010000201.1 coordinate 5,496, forward strand.
ACCGATGGAGTTGCCAAACGCGGCGCGGGGCACACGCCCGATCATCATGTGAATTCCCTGCGGCTTGCCTGCCTTGTCGTCATTTAACAGGAGCTTCGGATCCTTTGTCAGGAACGGCCGCCCGTTTGCGTCGTAGCCAAATTTCGTGCCGCCCGCAGTGCCAACTACCTGCTCGGGCGGGATCCCATAAACCCTCTCGGAATAGACGCGCACGAAATCCTGCCCACCGCCAGTCACAAAATACGTCTTATAGCCGTTATCGCGGAAATACTGCATCACTTCGAGCATCGGCTGGTAAATGAGTTCCGTAAAGGGCTTGTTCCAGCGTGGATGGCGCGCAGTGGCAAGCCACTGCTGCACCTGATCGTGAAACTCGTCAACGCTCATGCCGGTAAGGGTCGTCACCAGGATTTTGACGAGATCTGCTTTTGGCAGCTTCGCCATTGCCGCGCGATCACCCGACAGGACTGTCCTGTACGGCTCGACCTTGGACAACTCCGGCTTCGCTTTTACCACGGCTGGCACGCGACTCAGGCAGTAGGCGACTTGGGTATAGATGGGCTGTTCCACCCACGTTGTGCCATCCTGATCGAAGGCGGCGATGCGCTGCACAGGCGGAACAAACTTTGAGCTGGATGTGTCCGTAGTGACGCGAATGAATTCGAGAATTGCCTGCTTCGCCGGCCCCTCATTCCACGAACGCAGCGGATCATCTACCTGCACAAGAGCCTGCGATGGAGAAACCCCCTCCGCTCCGGGTGGAACTAGCGCCGCAGCAGCCGCCGCGAGACCCAGCTGCAACAGGCGGCGTCTGGAGAGTTCTTTCTCCGGAGGTTCGATCATCGATGCCTCCCCGTGGCATCTTCATCCGATCAGCAAATAAACGGGAACTGTCATTCCTGACAGGGCCAGCGAAGCATTTGGAACAATTTGGAGAAGTCAGTTGGCTGCAAGGTCGATGCCTCTCACCTGTCCGTATTCGCCTGTGCTGATGGCAGTTTTGTTTTAACGCCTGCGAATAGCGCAACGCGTTGGAAACATCTGAGCAGGCGGCGACGATCGCGCTGCTCGACGATTATTCGATCGAAGTGACATTCACAGGCACAATGTACGACCCGCCGAACTTCCAGACGCAGTACACGCTGCCGCCATTCAATGTGCCGATGGGCGGCACGTGGAGCGATGGACGAACATGGAGAACTCGAACGGCTATCACAACGGACCGGCGAACTTCACGTTTTCCGTGGTGAACAATCAACAGACAGGATGAGCAGCAGACTGGGGAAGGGTGGTACGGAAACGGCCGGAGGATGGGAACTCCGGCCGTTCCGCTTTGGCGCCATTGCGGAGTCGTAGCGCAGCGGAGGGGGTGCCCGCTGCGCGCGGGGCGCCTGGTAATCCTGCTCGCGACGCCTTGGCAAACCTCAGCAGACCGCGTTTTAGAACGCTTTGATCAGCGTTCCCACCGTCACGTGCGGGAAGCTCATTCCGCGAAAATTCAAGATCGCCGTCTGCGAGTACTGCAGTTGGAGGAAGTCGTCGCCGCCAGGGTTCTGCACCGTTTCGATGGCGAAAACGGATTCGAGGCTGGGCGTGTCTGCATTTTTCTCGATGAACGGAATGTTGCAGGTGCCGTTGATCTCGGCCGTGTTGGTGATGAGGCGGATGATTTTGGTCAGGTGCTGACCCTGGAGCGCCTGGCGAAGCATCTCGTTCGGATCGTTGACGAAGGCCTGCGTGATGTTGGGGTGCAGCGGGCTGGTGCGGAATTCAGATTCCACGCTCAGGTTGAACTCCGGATACGGATTCTCGGTTCCGGGCGCCGGCGTGTTGCTGCCGATGATGAAGGGAACAGTGTTCGCCGGTGGAATGTCGGGCAGGCCCTGAAAGACGACGTCCTCCGAGTGGCCGTAAGTGCACACCGCGTTTCCATGGGGTATGGTTAAGAGCCGCGCGATGCTGGCGGGTGATTTGGGAACGGTGGTCTTTGGGATGTTGAGCCAAGTGCCGGGCTCGATGTGCAGAGCGCCACCGGTGAGCGCGTCGGTGACGCGATGCAAGTAGGTGAGTCCGAAAATTGCGATATCTTCCTGCTGGCTGCCGCGGTTCATCACCGGCGAGCCGATGGTGGTGAACATGAGGCTTTCGCGCAGAATGTTCAACTCCAGGAAGAATCCGTTCTTGTTTCCGCTGGAGAAATCCGGACGCGCGATGAGGCTGAATCCAACGCCCTCCCAGAAGCCGGGAAGATCCTGCAGCGGGCCGAGCCGCTCTGCCGTGGCAAGATGCGTGGAGGCCGCACGGTACGACGTGACGTTGCGGTCGGCAAGGGACTGCTCATCTTCAGGAACGATTGCCCGGCCGAGGCGGGTGGTGCGCACGGTGGTGGTCATCGAAAATGTCCTTTCAGGCGCGGTGAATTGGAGCTGCGGGAACGCGATCTTACACCGGAACAGGTAAGGCAACGGCTGGCAGTTGGCTTCGCACTTCGGCCAGCGCTTCGCGCGCGACGGTGTAGGCATCCGGTGAATCCTTCACCGGATTGTCTTCGTCCGGAATCCAGAATTTGCGGCGCGTGATGCGCAGCGGGTTGAGAAACACGGGGATGGCGTTGAAAACCTCCACCAGATACGGCCCCTGGTAACGGCCGGCGATGGGCTTGAGGAACGGCTTCCACGGAATCCAGCTGGCGGCGAGCGCGCCGCGGTCGGGCGCCGAGAGATGCACGTAGTGCAGCCATCCGGCATCGAGGGCCAGTTCTATGTTCTTGGTAAATGTTGCCGGCCCATCGCTGCCGAGGACGACATGTGCGCTGTCCACGCAGACGCCCATCTGCGGATTGGCCACGCCATCGAGAAAGCGGAGGACGTCGGAGACCATGTTGGGCGCGGGTGTTTCCCAATGGTCCACCGGCTCAATGGCCACCTTGACGTTCTGCGTGACCGCGTGTTCGCTAAGCGCCTCCAGCACGGGCTCGGCATTGCGATAGCGCGCCGCCAGCCACTCCTGCAGCGCGTCGCTCCAGATGGGCTGGTTTGCATCCGTGGTAGGAAAGACCCCGTAGGGCAGAACGATGGGGCCGGCCATGATGTCGCCGCGCAGCGCGCGGGTGATATCGACGCGCGACTTCAGATACGCAAGCGCAATTTCGCGCTGCTCGCGGTACATCGACGACGGGTCGAAGGTGCGCGTGGCCGCAACGTTCGTCGTCACCTTCAGGTCACCCAGGCCGGCGTCGTCGAGAGCTCCGCGCAGGCGCTTGTAATTTTCTACTTCGTGGCGATGGTTGAGCGTGGCGCAGGGAGCGATGGGCAAATCGAAGCCGTCATAGCCCATCGCCGCGAGCGCTTTCATGTGGCGCACGATCGTCGGCGTGTAGGCCGGGTTCTCCGGCTGCAGATCGACCGTAAACATGAAGAAGCTGAACAGCAAGTCATTGTTTGTCGCGATTGCCATAGCTACCATCCAAGTCGGTTGCGGAAAGTTACCATCCAAGTTCTTTGCGCAAATAGGTTCGCGCCATGGAGGCGTACTCGAGCGGATTGGCCTTGGCCGGATCCTGCTCGGCTTCCACCACCAGCCAGCCCTGGAAGCCTGCCTCGTCGAGCGCGCGGAAGATGGGCGGAAAGTCGATGTCGCCGTCGCCGGGAACTGTGAAAACACCGGCTTCGATGGCCTGCTCGAACGACAGTCCTTCGTCGCGCACGCGCTTGACCACCTTGGAGCGGACGTCCTTGAGATGGATGTGCTTGATGCGCGGCCCGTACTGGACGGTGACTTCGAGAGGATCGGCGCCGGCAAAGGCCAGATGGCCGGTGTCGAGCAGCAGGTGCACCAGGTCGGGGTCGGTGTTCTGCATCAGCCGGTCCACATCTTCCTTGATCATGACGCCGGTGCCCATGTGCGGGTGATAGCAGAGGTGCAGGCCGTTGGCGTTCGCCATCTTGCCCAGTTCGCTCAGACCGTCGAGCAGATCCTTCCATTGCTCGTCCGTGAAGATGGGACGGTTGGCGAAGACGGCAACCGGCAGCGGATTGACGGCCTGGCCGAACTCAGCCACCACCATATCGCTTGCGCCCATCTGCTTGATGAACTGCATCTGCTTGATGAAATTCTCGATGGTCTGTTGCCGCATGGACTTGATCGTGAAATAGGTGCTCACCCAGGGCTCGGAGACTCTCAGGCCGCGGAGTGTGAGCTCGCGCTCGAGCACGGAAGGCTCAGTAGGATACTTGTGGCCTATGCTGCATCCGTGGAAGCCGGCCAGCGCCATCTCGCTCACGCACTGCTCGAAGGGGATGCCGATGTCGATGAGAGGAAAGTCGTCGTTCCACCAAAGCGTTGGCGTAATGCCAAGCTTGATTTTTTGCGGGCTGAATAGGTTGCCAGGTGTGCTCATGATCCGTTGATTCTCCTTATCTCAATGTGTTGCCGGTTGAGTTTCAGGTGCACCTGCATTCTGTTAGGCCGGCGGAATCACCGGCGGGCCCGTCCATGAGCCGTATCCAGGCGCTTTGGCGCCGGGCGCATGCGCGCCGATCGTGGTCCACAGCAGTCCTTCCGCGTAGGCTGCGGGCGCAGCAACGAACGTTGCGTCGTTTTCGCGTGCTCCGTAGGTTTCGCTCCAGGCGCGGGGCAGCTCATACCAGACGCCGGTGAACCAGAGCTTGACGATATTGCGCGCAATGGGGCCAAGCTTTTCGTCGCCAAGAATCCGTCGGCGTATTTCGGCCTCGCGCTCGTCCGAATCGCCTGCAGGAATGGACGCCCAGGCCGTGAACAGCTCGTTGAGCAGATCGTCGCCGACAACCTTGCGCGCAGCGGCGAGATACGTCTGTGCCTGGCCCGTGCCCAGCAGCTCGAAGGCACGGAAAGCGGTAAGCTCGGCCGAGAATGGAAGAAATTGGTTAAGGAACTGGTCCATCATGCCGGCACCCCCGCAGCGAATACGCCGGCCATTTCGAAGGTGGGCGCGGCGTTGACGCCCTCCAGACCCGGAACCGGGTTGCGAATGAGTTGATTGATACGGTTGCGCAGCTCGAACATGCGCGGAACTGCTTGCGTGAGCAACAACTCCGGCTTGCCGTTGTAGGCGCGCGTGAGCAGGTCGAGGAACTCGGCATACGCTCCATTGAAGGCCATTGCCACCGCGTGCAGCTCCGATGACTCGGGATAGTCGCTGAGGCGCGCGTTTTTCTTGATGGGGTAAACGGCGTTCCAGTCGACGGTGAGCGCGGGGCCGGTTGGATTGCCCGGCCTGTCGCCCTTCTGGTAGTAGCGTTGCTTCTGCAGTTGCTCGAAGCGGTAGAGGTGCGCGAGCTCGTGCTCATCGTTGTAGATTCCGCCGCCAAAGCCTTCGCCCTGCTCGATGATCAGGTTGATGGCTTCGCGCGCGGATTTAATGTCGGTGACCGGAAAGAGCCTGCCGCCACCGGAGTAGTAGTAGCGCGAGTCGGCCTGGCGGGCGGGATCGCCAGTGAACAGTTTCTTGTCGCCAAGCTTGTCGTGCAGATGGTCGAAGCCGCGGCGGATCTCCTCGTAGAACTCGCCAATGCTGTAAAAATGCAGTCCTGTATCATCTGGCGCGGCGGCCATGGCCGAAACCTTCGGCGGACGGCGTACGAGCCGCGTGGCTTCACTGGGCGCGGGGCTGGGCCGCTCGATCTTAATGAAGGTTTCGAGCGCTTCTCTCGAAAACGCCGTGAGGCTGACTTCGAAATCGTCTTCGCCATCGGGCAGGTAGGCCGGATAGAGCGGGACGAAATCCGGCGATGTGAGGTCGGGTTTGCCGCCGACGGCGTTGAGCAGGTTGGCCGCGAGCGTGAGATGCAGCATCTCCTCCACGACTACCGCACGGATCACCTGCGCCGCGTCCAGGTTGGTTCCCGGATGAATGGAATAGAGCGCCAGCAGATACGGCGGCAGGGTCGAGTGTTCGATCTGCATCGCGTGATACAGGTACTTGCAGAGTCTTTCGACCGAATCAATTCTTGCGGGCAGTGTGGGCGACGGCATGTTTTTCTCCTCGTTTTGCAGGGATGGAGGCGCGGGTAACGACACGGGTGGCAATGCTCGTTTCACGGGCCAGTTGCGCAATCATGGCGCGGGCGCTGCGGAAGCAGAGCGCGGCGATGGTGAGGGTGACGTTGGCAGTGCCGATGGTGGGCATGCTTCCGCCGCCTACCAGGTAAAGGTTCTCGTGGTTCCATGAGCGCAGGTCGCGGTTGACCACGGAGTTGCTCTTGTCGGAACCCATGGAGTGAGTTCCGGCAAGGTGATTTCCGCCGCGGATGATGTAGCCCACGCCCTCGTGCGTGATGTAGCCGTAATCGGAAGCGTCATAGGCGGTATAGTCGGCGGCGCCCAGGCGCTGGAAAATGAGCTGCGCGAACTGGCGCGCGTAAGCCGCGCCGCGCATGCTGTACTCGGGAACGTTGTAGGAGATCACCGGCCGCATGTTGCCGAGCGGATCGCGGTACGCCGGATCGATGGAAACTCGATTGCTTTGGCTGGGCAGCACTTCGATCATGAAAGCCAGCAGGAGCTGGCGCGTGATGCGCTGGGCCAGTTCGTGGCGCAGGCTGCGGCCGAACCTGTTTTCCGCATCGACAAGCTGAACGAGATCGGAGAACGGTGAGCCGGTAGCCCAGCCCCAGCCGTCGTTGTGAATGTCAACGCTGAAGGCTGCCTGTCTATTGCGAAATGACCCGCTGCGCAGGTCCACGATTCCGCCCGTGCAGTTGGTGCCGCGCATGGTTCCGCAGTCCACCGGCATCAGCGCCCAGTTCAGCAGGTAGGCGTGATCCATCAGGTTGCAGCCCACCAGTCCGTTCTGCATTTGCAGTCCGGAGGAGAGCATGAGGCGCGGATTTTCGATGGCGTTGGCAGCCAGCACAAAGATGCGCCCCTGCGCTCTGCCGGTGGTGTATTCGGGCCTCTGCGGATCGTTATAGTGCTTGTACTCGATGTACTTGACGACGCCGTTTGCGCGGTCGACGACGACGTTCGAGGCGACGGCCTGCGCGAGAATGTCGACCTTGCCCGTTTGCAGTGCCTTGGCCAGCGTCTTGCCCGCGTGGTACTTGGCCTGCACGGGGCAAATGGGCACACAGTTGTTGTTGCCTTGGCAGCGGCCGCCTATTTCCACCTGGCTGGTGCTCACCGCTCCGGTGGGCGAGAAACTCTTGCCGCGATCGTATTTTGGATTGGGAACGCCGTTGCGGCCCTGCGGAAACGTGCGCACCTTCAGCTTGTAGCTTTCGCCGACCAGCGACACGCTGGTGCCGTCGATGCCGCGGGCCACC
>JASIJW010000202.1:0-4607 GCA_030050035.1 Acidobacteriaceae bacterium
TGAGCCCCAGCAGCACCATCGGCAGGAACGCGGCCACCAGCACGAAGAACTGCATTACCTGCGCGTACATGGTCGCCACCAGCCCGCCGGTGAACAGAAAGATAAGCACGATGACCGCGGCGAGAACGATCGTCAGCGCCTGCGTTCCCACGCTGCCCGCGGTTTGCGCATGCAGGAACACGTCAAACACATGGAGCGCTGCGAATGCGCGCGCCATCACGTAAAACCCGAGCGCCGCTCCCAGCAGATTGATAGCGAGATAAAGCACGGCGGCGATCTTCTGCGCGCCAGCGCCGCAGCGCAGTCGAAGATAATCGGGCAGCGAGCGGGCTCCCGAAGCGTAATACGCCGGCACAAGAAAGAGACCCGCGCAGACAAGCGGAACCACTGAGCCCAGGCTGAAGAACCACACGCTGGCCAGGCCGAATCGTGCCGCCGCGCCGCCCATGGCCAGCACCTCCAGCGCGCCCAGGCTCGCGCCGGTCATCGCCAGCCCGCAGAGCCAAGCCGGCAGCGAGCGGCTGCCGAGCAGGTAATCGTTGCCGGTGGCGATGAACTGCCGCAGACCGAGCCCGATGCTGACCAGGAAGAAAAGATAGATCAGCAGGATCATCCAGTCGACAGGGGCAAGATTTTGCACGAGCGGCTCCGTAGTTGGTTCTCGGCGGATCGTTTTCGGGGGTGGTTCTCGCGATTGAGGTTCGGTGCCCTGGATCTTCTCGAAAAATAAGCGAGGTTCTTTCGAACCTCTTCAGCCCATAAACATGCCGCCGTTCACGTCGAGCACGTGACCGGTTATGTATCCTGCGCCTTCTGAGGCCAGAAACGCCACAGCATGCGCAATGTCGTGGTCGGTTCCCGGCCGGCCCAGCGGAATCGCCGCCATCATCGCCGCGCGCTGCTTCTCGTCCAGCACGGCGGTCATCGGTGTCTCAATGTAGCCCGGCGCGACAGCGTTCACGGTAATCCCCCGCGACGCCACTTCGCGCGCCATCGAGCGCGTCATCCCAATCATGCCCGCCTTCGATGCCGCGTAGTTCACCTGGCCTGCCTGCCCGGTGCGTCCCACCACGCTGGTAATGTTGATGATCCGTCCCCAGCGGTTTTTGAGCATTGCGCTGAGCAGCGTTTGCGTGAGCAGAAAGGCTCCGGTCAGGTTGGTCGCCATCACGTCGTCCCAATCGGCGCGCTTCATACGCAGCATCAGGCCATCGCGCGTGATGCCGGCGTTGTTCACCAGGATTTCGACCTTGCCGAAGCGGTCGAGAACCGCCTTGGCGCAATTCTTGATCGATTCCTCGCTGGCGACATCGAGCGCAAAAGCTGCGGCCTTGCCGCCCGCGGCTTCAATCTCCGCCACGGCCTCGGCCAGTTTGCCCTCGTTCCGCGCCGCCAGCGCCACCGTAGCTCCAGCCCGCGCCAGCTCCAGCGCGCACGCTCGTCCAATCCCCTGGGAAGCTCCCGTTACCAGGGCAATCCGTCCGTCCAAGCCTGTCATTCTTCCAATTTTAGTTCACAGTTCACAGCGGACAGCAGATAGCACAGAGTTGACAGTTTTCGGATCACAGCGGAAATTACAAACGCCGAACGAATGAGGTCGAGGAAAAAACTGTAAGCTGTCAGCTGCCCGCCGCGAGCTGCCTTTCACCCCACCGGCGAAGCCGCCACGGGCACCGGGCTGGTAGAAAGCGTTGGCCGCACCAGTTCTGCCGGCCAGATGTAGACGGCCAGCCGCCGCGAGTAGTGCAGCACCGGCTCGGTCTTCGGCAATTCGAGTCCAATGGAAGCCGCCAGGTCGTTGCGCTCGATCTCGGCTTCGGCATCTTCCAGCGGCCAGGGAATGGAGTGCATGCTGGCGCGAACCGGCTGGCCTGCCCGATTGGCGCTGAACAGGCACGAGCGCTCGGTGATGAAGTGCTCAAACGAGCCCGCATCCATCTGAGACTCGCGCGGCCCCAGCCCGCGATAGCGCGCCTTGAAGATAACCGGCCGGTGAGCCAGCCGCCGCCGGCTGTAGAAGGCAAATTCGCGCTCGGAGCGCTGCTCCAGACGCATCTCCGCCCAGTGATAAGGCAGATGGTAGATGGTGCGCGCCAGGCCCACCGCGATCAGGCTGCTTGCGTCCAGCGAAAAGCAATAAATGCCGGGCTCGCCGGTGTACTGGTCCCGCACATAGGTCCGCAGGTTCAGGTCAGGAAAGCTGCGCGCCCCGGGAATCGGCGGCATTCTGCGGAATTTGACGCGGTCCAGCCAGAACGGCACCGCGCCCAGCCACGCCGATCCTTGAAACGTATCGACTTCCAGCCATTCCGGCAGCAGGTGGGCAATTTGCGAAGCGGCCAGCGGCCAGTGCGAAAAAAGCAGATCGTTCCAGCGCTGGGCCATCGCCCAACGGCCTTTGGGAAGCGGCCGCGGCTTATTCGAGGTCCGGAACAGGTACTGCTGCACAAGCCCTCCCGCTGGAGCGGTTGCAATCTGCGATGCGAATCGGTGCAGCCGATTAACTAATTATTAGACGCCGGACGTTTGACGAAGGACATCGTCGACTGGTAATCCTCAGGTTGCCGCGGCTCTTATGCCGTATTCTGTTCGCGAGACCCGCGCAATGTCCAGCAATTCTTTTATTTCTCCCGGTTCCCGCAACGCGACTGAGGTTTTTGCCGTCCATGGCGCCGACCCCGAGGTGCTGGCCTTCGCCATGGCCAAGTATTCGCGCTCGGCTCTTTCGATGCGCGAATCGCTGCGCGAGATCAGCGCCCAGCGCGCCGAACAGTTCCTCAACACCTTCTACTTCCAGTACGGCCATCGCTCCATCGCCGACCTTGCTCATGTCGCCTTTGCCGTTGAGCGGTTGAGCCTGCTGGCCGCCCTGGTGCTCGCCGACGAGCAGCGCTGGGACGGGCAGGAGCGCTCCACCCGCTACCAGAATTTCCTCGAATCGGGATGGTACTTCCCTGATTTTGGGGCGGATAGCAGCTCAGCGCAGCTCTTTTCGGACACGGTCGGCAACCTCAACCAGGCTTACCAGCGCACCACGGCAGCGGTTCTGGAAGTATTGCGGCAGCGCGTGGCGCGCCCGGAGGAAATGAAGCCGGACAGCTACGAGCGGACGCTCAAGGCGCGCGCTTTTGACGTGGCAAGATACCTTTTGCCTCTGGCCACAAACACTTCGCTCGGGCAGATTGTCAGCGCGCGGACGCTGGAGACGCAGGTTTCGCGGCTGCTCTCGCATCCGGCAGCCGAAATCCGCGACCTGGGCTGCCGCCTGCGCGACGCCGCCACCGGACCGGCGTGGAACGTAAACGCGCGAGCCGCGGAGGCGTTTGTCGAAAAGCTCGCGGCCGTGAAAAACGGCGCTGCTTCGGAGCTTGCCGCCGAAGCCGCGCAGCTCTTCACGCGTGAGGTCCGCACCGCGCCCACGCTGGTTAAGTACGCCCAGCCCAACCCCTACGAGATCGAAACCCGGAAGGAACTGGCTCAGGCTGCCGCAGAGCTGCTCCGCAATCTGCCGATTGCCGAAAGCCCGCGGGTCGACCTGGTCGAACGCACGGAATCCCTCGAAGTCGAGCTGGCCGCCACGCTGCTCTACTCGGCCAGCCACCATCCCTACCGGCAGATTCGCGATCTCGTCGCTGCAATGCCGGCGGCGCGCGTGGCCGAGTTGATCGATCTAGGTATCCGCCATCGTGGCCGCCACGACGAGGCTCTTCGCGCCTTCCACGCCGGCGCAGCATTGCGCTTCGACTTGCTCATGGATATCGGCGCCTTCCGCGACATGCACCGCCATCGCCGCTGCACGCAGATCATCCAGGGCTTTACCGCCGCGCACGGCTATGAATTGCCGGGTTCCGGCGATCTGCCGCCAGAAGTGGACATTTTGGCAGAAGCCGGCGCCCTCGATGATTACCGCTCGGCCATCGAATCGGCTCATGCGGCGAGCCGGCGCATCGCCGCCGGCAATGCACCGGAGGCGGCGCAATCGGCGCTCTACCTGCTTCCGCTCGCCACGCGCATCCGCAGCCTCTTCAAAATGGACTTTGCCGAGGCGCAGTACATCTCCGAGCTGCGAAGCGCGCCCGCCGGCCACTTCAGCTATCGCCGCGTCGCATGGGAGATGTATCTGGCCGTCGAACGCCAGCATCCCACGCTGGCAAAGCACATACGGGTGACGGACTTCACCGAGCCGATCGATATGCTTAAACGATAAGGATGCTTAAACGATAAGGATGCTGAAGCGCTGAGAATGCTGAAGCGATAAGACCATTGCAACGCAGACGCCGCCTACTGCGCGGCCCGTGGCTTGATCAGCTCATCCAGATAATCCGGCTTTCCCTCTTCGCGCGTCAGGTGCGGATACCTCTCGCCGCCGTGATAAGCGACCGACGCCGTCCGGTAATAGCTGTCGGAGATCACCAGCAGCGTAATCGGATCGCTCGAATCTTTGGCCGCGTTGATCGCATCTTCAAGCACGTCGTGCGTAAACACGCGATTGTTCACGCCCACCACTTTCATTCCCGATGAAACGCCGGCGTTGAACGCAGGCCCTCCCACGATCGAGTCGCTCACCGTGCCGTCGTCTGCGAGCATCAGCCCGATCGTGTAAAGAT
>JASIJW010000203.1:0-4891 GCA_030050035.1 Acidobacteriaceae bacterium
GCAATGGACAAGGAAAGAGTGAAAGGCATGGCGGACGACGCGGCGGAACGGGCGAAGCGACAGGCCGGAGAACGGACCGGCGAAGCGAATAAACAAATGGAAGGAGCCGGCCAGCAGGCGAAAGGCAAGGCCGAAAAGGCCTGGGGCAACGCGAAGGACGCAGCACGTCACGCGAGCCATAACGCCAGCCACCAGGCCGGTCGTGACGATCGTGGCAATCGCGGCACAGGTTCGGGTCCCGGATTGTCGGGCACGGGCGCGGAACACCCTCACAAAACGCACTGAATCTCTCCGCTGCACTAGAAGCGCCCTCCGGACGAAGCTCGCCGGAGGGCCTTTTTTGTTGCGTGTATGTGGCCCACAAAGGCCCGGCAAAAGTTGCCGGAATCTCCCTCGCTGCCCTTGCCAAGAAGGGCACCTTCCCCGGAAAACCTGAAGAATTTGCTCAAATCACAAAAATATCCGGCTAGAATTCTTGCGAATCCTTCGGCCAGACTTCAAAGGCAGTAAAGATGCGCGTTGCAATAAGATCGCAGGCCGGAAGGTAACGGGGGCGTGGGGAAAAAAGCAAAACCAAGGTGGCACGCTGTCGCGCCGGCTGGTGCATAACGTCTGCAAACCAGGGGCGAGCTGGGGCAACCTGCGTCCGAGGCGTACGTACAACAAGAGGAGATTCGATGCACTCTCAGAATGATTTCGTCCTGCCGGTGTTGGCAGCGGCGCTGATTCAGTGGATCATTGGCGCGCTTTGGTATGGACTGTTATTCAGGAAGTCCTGGAGAAAACTCGTGGGCGGCACGGCCGAAGCCAACAGCTGGCGCACAGTATTTACCTTGTGCTGCTCGCTCGTTGCCAGCCTGATGCTGTCGTTTGTGCTGGTAACCGTCCTGCGCCTGGCGGGCTCGGCGACGTTTAATGCGGGCGCTGCATTGGCCGTCATCTGCTGGCTGGGCTTCATAGCTCTGCCGCTGCTTGTGCAGCACGTGCATGAGCGCCGGCCGGTGAACCTGTTCGCCATCAATGCGGGTTACTGGATGGTCGCGATGGCTGTTACGGGCGGCATCCTGGCGGCCTGGCGCTAGGAGTGTGACCCGGCCTGCGGCCGCACAGCCAGCGGGGCTCGCGGCACGGCGGCGCAAGGAAACTGAATGCGCTGCGCTGTTGCTTCAGCCCGGTTGCGGCCAAGTGCCGTTACAATCGAACCCATGACAAAGATCGCGATTTCAACCGGCGGCGCGCCGGCGCCCATCGGGCCATATTCGCAAGGTGTGCGCTTTGGCAATCTACTCTTCACCGCAGGCCAGACGGGCGTTGACCCAATCACGCAGCAGCCTGTCATCGGCGGCATCACAGAACAGACCAAGCGCGCCTTCGAGAATCTCAAGGCCATTCTGGAAGAGGGTGGCAGCAGCCTGGACCACGTGGTAAAGGCCACCGTGTTCCTGAAGAATATGGACGATTTTGCAGCGATGAACGTCGTGTACGACGCCTATCTCGGCATGGGCCGCGGTGGCATCGATCCGCCGGCGCGCACAACCGTGGAGGTTTCACGTCTGCCCAAAAACGTGCTGGTTGAGATTGAGGTCATTGCCGAAGTGACTCCGGCTGCGCTGGAGGTTTGACGCGCGAAAGGCTGTTGGCCCGTCGCCATGGATAGCTGCCGGTCCCGCTCAAGTTGTCACTTGGGCGCTGTCGTCTTCCCCGGGCAACGGCGACCCTGCCAAAAATGCGAGGTCACAGCAACCCTGGTTTTGCATTAGACTGTTTGCTGCCATTAGGCCGGGACTTTTTGCGCCGGCTTTTCCCCGGGGGTCCAATGAACGAAACGACAGAGAAGCTGCTCTGCAGCGACGCGGAGTGGCGTGATCGGCTGACGCCGGAACAGTATCGCGTGCTGCGCGAGAAGGGCACGGAGCGGCCTTTTACCGGCGCGCTTACCGAGAACCACGACACCGGCAACTACCACTGCGCAGGCTGCGGAGCGCTCCTGTTTTTGAGCGGAGCCAAGTTCGACTCGGGCTGCGGCTGGCCAAGCTTCGTGATCCCGGCCGAATCCAGCGCCGTCGAAGAGCACGAGGATCTGAGCTACGGCATGCGCCGCATTGAGGTGACCTGCGCCCGTTGCGGCGGACATCTGGGCCACGTCTTTCCCGACGGTCCGGCTCCAACCGGCCTGCGCTACTGCATCAACTCCGCTTCGCTGGATTTCAAGAAAAGCTAGAAAACAGGCTGCACAGTACGTGAAGCCGTACGTAAAAACCAAGCTGCAGAATCGAATAGATATCCGCACTGACGGGCCGGAATGCCCCAGAGCTTTCCGGCTTAGAGAGCACTCCGGTTTTTTGATTGGAATCCGCCCGTCGCCTGCGCTATAGTGCATCATCCGGCTGCGCCCCAGAGTGCCTCCGCCCTTTCAATTTGGGCCCTCTCCAATTGGAACCCCTCCAGGTTGTGTTGTCACTCCCAGTCCACCCGCGCCGGTCAGGAGCAAGCCTATGGATCTCAAGAACATGATGAGCAAGGCCCAGGACAAGGCCCAGGAGTTGACGGAGTTGACTGGCAACGCCAGCCAGACGGTCAGCGAGATGCTCGATGAACTCAACGCCGCGCTTCCCGTGATGAAAGCTCTCGGATTCTCCGTCCAGGACCTTCAGGTCGGAATGGGTTTCCTGCCTGAAGTTAAAGCCAAGCTCGTCGCCGATGCAGACAATATCAACGTGAGAGCCATCGACGACATGATCCAGAAGAAAAGCGAACAGAAGACTCTCGTCGCCGTGCTCAAAGCTTTGCAAACGGCCTACAACCTGCGGAATCAGCTAGGTGATCTCGGGCTGAGGGTCATCGAGATCAACGCCACATTGGGCATTCCGCCCAAAATCAGCATCGGCTTTGTGAAGCCGGTTCCGGCCGGCGCGCAGTCGCTGGCTGCCGCAGTCGCATAAAGACTTTTCGCACCGAGTCACCGGCAACTCGTCAGTAACCAAGTAAACCAAGTAGTAGTTGCCAAGCAGGCGACGATTCGCCCCGACGATTTCACCCAAGAAGTGTTCGAGGGGCTGCGACAAGTCTCCCAGAAGTGCCACGTTTTGAGCAAATCACAAGGCAAGCCTTGCAAGTCGGGACCCTCGGTAAACCGGACTCCTTCGGCTCGCATCCATTTCGACTGACAAACGGTGGGCGAGAGGCCATGCGACGCAAACTGGCGAACGGCCATGCGACCCAAACCACATTCAGAATTCAGAGAAATTTGAGGAGCTTGAAATGGTTCAACAGAGGATTTGCTTCCGGCTCACTAAGTTGAACTGGCTGTTCGGCGTTCTGGTTGCCGCTCTGTGGCTGGTACCCATGTTTGCAAAAGCGGACGAACCGAGCGAAAGATTGACCGAAGCGGCCCAGGTGTTCCAGGAACTTTCCAACGCCGAGAGCGGCTTGCCAATCAATGTGCTCAACAAGGCCAGTTGCGTGATTATTCTGCCTGCGGTCAAAAAGGCGAGTTTCATCGTCGGTGCCCAATATGGCAAGGGAGTCATGAGCTGCCGAAGCGGCGATCAGTTTAACGGGCCATGGAGCGCACCAATTATGATGCAGTCCAGCGGCGGGAGCTTCGGGCTCCAAGCCGGCGGACAGTCAACCGACTTCGTCATTCTGGTGATGAATGATGCCGGGGCGCGTTCCGTTATGAAAGGGCGAGCCAAGCTGGGTAGTGAAGCCAGCATAGCCGCCGGCCCGGTTGGACGCAACGCAGAGGCCGCGACAACCGCAACCATGCAAGCCCAGATGCTTTCGTACTCGAGAGCGCAAGGGGTATTTGCGGGGGTTTCCCTGTCGGGAACTTCGCTGGGACCTGATGACGGAGACAACAAGAAGCTGTACGGAAGGGATATCTCGGGAGAAGAAATCTTCAATGGAAGCGTACAGCCGCCAAAGTCCAGCCGCGCCCTGCTGAAAGAGCTGGAAACAACCTCTCCGAAAAACCTTTCCACGGAGAAGTAAACTGCCCGTTTTGACACAAAGCCCTCGCGAGAGCCTTCGTCATTTCGTCAGATATCGTCCGGGGCAAGAAACTTCAAGGCACAGCAAAACCCCGTCCGGCATGGACGGGGTTTTGCGCTACACCAACACATTGTCATCCTGAGCGAAGCAGGTGCTTTGCGCTACACCAACACATTGTCATCCTGAGCGAAGCAGGTGCGGCCTTTTGCACCTGCGCAGTCGAAGGACCTGTGGTTGCTTCTTGCCCGCGCCACCACTCACAGCGCCCGATCCAGATAACTTCGTCAAACCTATACGTCGATACGACCCAGGAAACACCCTGCCAACTTCCAGGCGCAACAAAACCACTCGACGCCGGAAGCAACCCGAACCCCCGGCCCTTGCATCCGATGCCATCGCAGCGGGAGAACTTCCATGGCAAATAAAAAGGAATCGCGCGGAAGCGGAACGGCAAAAGATCGTCAGTCTCAGAGCGAAAAGGGAAATCCGAGCACTCAGCACAGACAGCCAATCGGCAGCCGGCCAATCTCGCGCGCCGAGCGTTTCATCAGCCAGCAATTTGGTGCAGATGCAGATCAGGACGGGCCATCGCGCCAGACCAGCACCGCGCAGGACGAGTTGGGCCAGGCGTAACGCGCGCCCTGAAATGAGTTTGGCCCTGAAATGATTTGGCCATCGGCGTAGACGGGGCTTTGCCACGAAACCAACACGCACAAACCAACACGCACAAACCAACACATTGTCATCCTGAGCGAAGTAGGTGCGGCCTTTTGCACCTGCGCAGTCGAAGGACCTGCGGTTGCTTCTGGTCTGCGCAACCACCTACAGCGCCCGATCCAGATAACCTCGCCAAACCTATACGTCGATTCGACCCAGGAAACGCTCTGCCAACTTCCAG
>JASIJW010000204.1:0-2675 GCA_030050035.1 Acidobacteriaceae bacterium
CAAACTCCTCGCTATTCGATGTCAGCCAGTGCTCCACCATTTCCATGCCCTGCCCCGCCAGGCAGAGATAGCCGCCCTGCGTTGATGCCGCGGTAGTGCATGTATCCGTATCCTCATTTGCGGTTACTTCCGTAGGGCTCCAGAACTCACCGGTGCCTCCTCCATTGTCTTTAACAACATATTGATTCGGTGAGCCATTGCCGCTGGAGGTGAGATTAAAAGCAACTTCGGTGGCGTCCTCTCCAAACCAATCCACCCCCGTGAGCTGCGGATAGAACTGCGCCTGCAGAAGATAGCTCCTTGCCGCCAGCGCCTCGCGCTGGCCTCCGTTTACTACATTGCTGTTCTGCGACCAACTGAATTCTGTGTCCATTACCGGAGGCGGCACGTAGCCCTCGCCACTGTCGTATGGATTGCAACCCATATAGGCGCCGCCGGCGACCGAGCAGTAACTGCTGCTGGTGTCCACATTGGTGGTCAGCGTCGTGTAGAGTTCAGTCCACAGAGCTGGGATAGCCTCCGGTACCGGGCAGTTGGTGAGCACCCCGGGAGTTCCGCTCACTGCTCCTGCTCCAGAGGGGTCGAGTGTGCAATATCCGTCGTTCGCGGAATCCGGATTTAGGCCAGTGTAATACCCGTGGAAGCCGATCACGTCATAGGGGCCAGCGACGCCGGAGCCTGTATACTCACCACCCAGGAGGGTATATGCGTCATTCAGGATGATTGCCAGATATCCCTTGAAACTGCCCGGAGTGACCTCCGCTGGAGAGGAGATCAATGGAGTCGTCCCGGTCAGGTTATAACTAATGGTGTTGGTTACAACGGAGCGCACATCCGCCGCCATCCTCGCAAGGTCATTGCCCGTGCCTGTGCCTGAATTGCACGGATTGGAGCCGCCGCCTGTTGCGATACCGTCGGAGTGGTTCCACTCAGAGCATATGTTGGCCTCATTCCAGATTTCTATATAGCTCAGGTACTCACCTGTGTCGTACAGATGGGTAAACATGGCCTTCATGAAATTGATCAGGGTCAGGTCGGTTCCCGTTCCATCGCCCAGGTCTCCGCTTGTAACAGCCGCATCAGCATTATACGGCTGTTCGCAGCCTCCTTCAGCGGGAGAGATCCCGCCGGGATCTATATTTTCCTCGGCCCCGCAACTGGTGTCTGCAGCGGCATAGCACGTGGTATCTGGGGTATTCAATGAGGTTGAAATACTATTATAGCTGCTGTGGTACCCCGTGCATCGCGATCCCTGTATGCTCAACCAATCGGGAGTGAGATAAAGCGTGAACATCACGGGAACACTTTGAACACTGTTGGAGTTATATAGACCCACGAAGTCATCAAACAGGTCATTACTCGGCGTCTCGCCGGTACCCGGGTCGTACCAATACGCTACGTTCCAGGCATATGCACAGTTCGAGGGGTCATCTGATGGCGCCGAACTCGGAACACAGGGCGAATAGGTATCGGTTTGTGAATTATAAGTACACCAGATGAAGCTATTACATGGGTTTGAATCGTAGCTAGGGCGCAGGCAGGTTACAGAGGCGCCATTGGCATTGGTATAGGCATCATCCGTGCCAAAACCACCAGCACCGTTTGGCGGGGAATTAACTGCTGAGGTCGAGTAGCTGGAGGCGCAACCGGAACCCAATACCGGACACCAGTTGCCGGTTGGATCGCACCGCTCCAGGGTGTTCCATGTAATTCCATCCGCGCTAAGCGTGCGCGTCCAGCCGAACGGCATGGCCGGAAAACCGTACTCGCCTGAGGGATTGTTGGGACATTGCGTGGTATTGTCGGTCATATCGCAATGCTGGAATACCGTCATGCCAAAAAAGCTGCTGGGGATCGTGCTGCTGCCCCCGCCTTGCTGGGCGTACGCTCTTCCTGCCGTCAAGATCAAGAGGCAGGTAACCATGGTACTGCAAAGAAGCATCCTGCGCATATCGATCACCTCCGCGGTTTTAACCTTCCCTAGAACACAGGAAGATTGTTGGGTTAAGGTTGTTGGTCGAGGTGGTTTTGCCACCGGCCCATGGGGCTAGAGCAAAACCGCCGTAAACGTATACACACTTTCCATCGGGCCCATGATCTTTGGCCTCCCAGATGTCGCGCACCTGCACTGCGCCCTGGAAGGCTAACATCGCGAAGTTCACCGTGGCCGATAGCGGCGCTTCGAGCCAGTCGAAGACGCCCACGGCGGCCTTGACATCAGAAAGTCAACCTCGCGGTAAGCTGTATTTGACGAGGGGTGTTGTAAGAGGTAAGGTTAGTCTCCACGCCGCTCAAATACCCCGGGTTCTCCCACCCTTGCACGTTCAATGCATTGAAAACGTCCATGTTGACGCGAAGGTTCATTCTCTCCGTGATCGGGAATACCTTGAAAATTGAGGTGTCGATCGTCCAGTTGTTTGGACCATTGACCATGGTCTTGCATAAGTAACAGGCGCCCAGCAGGGAGCCAGGATACGGAACAGTTTGCTTGCTCCCGTTGGCCAGAGTAACGACTACATCGTTGTCCCCGTAGTAGGTTGTCCCGGGCGTATTATCGATCGGAGTCTGGTAGGGCACGTAGCTGGTGGGGAGCCCGTTGACGCAGTTAGTCGTACAAGTTCCCAGTGGCGCGGGAAGCACCGTCGGAGCGAGGTATCCGTTGTACCACATGTATG
>JASIJW010000205.1:0-5799 GCA_030050035.1 Acidobacteriaceae bacterium
CGGAAGGTTCGCGCCAGCATGTAGAGATGGCCGATGGCCGCGTCTTCGCCGGCATCGGAACTGTTGAGCAGGCCCTGGAGCAGAGCCAATGCGCGTACCCGGTCGCGGGAGCTGATTGCGTCGGTCAGCTCGTAGAGCGAACGCTGCTTGGCAGCCAGCACCATGGTTTCCACGTAACCGAGCGTGAGCTTTCCGCGGCCGGTCGCATAGAGTAGCAGCTTTTCAAGCTCCGAGCTGACGAGCATCATGTCGGCGCCGAGAGCATCGACGAGTTCACGCGCGGCCTCGGGCTCCATGCGCACTCCCGCTTGCTGCGCCGTCGCCACGGCCCAGCGCATGGCGTCTTCTTCCGTGACGCGCGCCAGCTCTACCATGCCGCAGTGCGCGCCCAGTGTTTCCGTCAACCGCTCAAAGCGGTTCTTGTCGTCGAGATCCATGCGCCGCGTGTCGGACGGGATGCGCAGAAAATCGGCGACGAAGAGCAGCACTGCCTGCGGGTTGGGCGAGCGGAAATAGCGGTCGAGAGCGGCGAACTCTTCCTTCTTTTGGCCGCGCGTATAGAGCTGCCGCACGTTGCGGACGAAGATGACCTGGAAGGGCGCCATCAGCGAGGGCGTCTGCGCGCGGTCGAGCACTTCGAAGATGGAGGTTTCGGCCAGGTCAAGTTCGGAAAGGCAGAAGTCGCGCAGCTCGGCGGGAACGAAGGCCTTGATAACGGCGGCGCGGCAGCGGTCGAGGAGAAAAAGCTCGTCGCCGGCCAGCACATAGCCGGATTCGAGCTGGCCTTTACCCGCCGCGGCAGCCTCAACCTGCGCCACGAAACGGTTGACGGCGGCAAACCCTGCGCCGCTGGAGCGCCCGGCGCTCGACTGAGCGCTCATGCCTCAAGCTCCATTGGGTTGACTGCGAACTTCATGCGGCTCCAGAATATCGCTCGAAAGCGGCCGCGACCAGTTGCCAAATCAGGCTCTGCCTGTCGAAAAACTGTCAGAATCCCTCCAGAATGTCGGCAACGAGCTGGTGCGCAAAATCGCGCGAGAGACGCTGGATGGCGGCCGGGTCTTCCTCAAGGAACGTGGGCAGGTTGGTGCTGGACTGGTACTGCTCCCGGTAGATGTAGTTATCGTTACGGTAGAGCACCTTGCCGTCGCGGCTGGTGAGCGTGACCGCAGCCACCACCGTGATGAGGTAGCTCGAGGATTGTTGCGTCTCAGTGTTGTAGGTGAGCGGCCGCACCATTTCCTTGACGAGCGTTCCGTGCAATACGGCGTCTGCATCGGCGTCTTCGCGCGGCGTGACCTCGAAGCGCGTGCGCGCCGTGAATTCGCGGATGACGGCCTCGGTCAGCGCGACGTCTGTGCCGTTGACGACGGTTTTGTTGGCGAAGATGGGGATGGAGAGGGTTTTGACGCCGGGCGGCAGGTGCGTGGCCGCGCCTACGGTGTGGTAGCCGCATCCGCTTGAGGCAAGCAGGGCGAGCGACAGGACGGCGAGACGCAGGGAACGCATGGGTCAATGGTAAAGGGTGACGGGTAAAAGGTGATGGGTGAAGGGTGACGGCTAACCTGCGTGTGGGCCGGGTATGCTGATTGCCATGAGCTGGATCTTCTGGGCAGTGCTCTCGGCAGTGTTTGCCGCGGCCACGGCGCTGCTGGCCAAGGTGGGCGTGGCGCACGTGGACTCGAATCTGGCGACGGCCGTGCGCACCAGCGTTGTGGTGGTTTTTACATGGGCGATCGTCATCGGGTTCGGCAAGCATGGCGAGGTGCGCGACCTCGACCGCCGCACGGTGTTCTTTCTGACGCTGTCGGGCATCGCTACGGGGCTTTCGTGGCTCTGCTACTTTCGCGCGCTGCAACTTGGGCCGGCCTCGCGCGTGGCGCCGCTCGACAAGCTTTCGGTTCCGCTGGTGATCATCTTCGCGTGGATTCTGCTGGGCGAAAAGCTCACGCCCGGTGCGATTGTTGGCGGGTTGCTTATTACTGTGGGCGCGATGGTGATGGTGCTGGCGTAAAAACAGGGAACAAGCCACCCCAGCGACGAAGACCTGTCGCTGGGGACCCTGGCAAGGGAGCAAGGGAACGAGGGAACAAGAAAACATCGCCAACCGCTTGCCTATACTGAAAATTGTGACCTCCAACAGCGATCAGGAAAAGCCGCGCCGCATTGTACTTACCGGATTTATGGGCTCGGGTAAAAGTACTGTGGGCCCGCTGGTGGCGCAGCGGCTGGGTTGGGCTTTCCTCGATGTGGACGACGTGATTGAGGCCCAGGCCGGCGCGACCATCGCTGAGATCTTTGCGCTCCACGGCGAAGCTGCCTTTCGCGACCGCGAGCACGCAACCATTGCTCTGCTCGCGACCGGCGATGCGCTGGTGCTGGCGCTGGGCGGCGGAGCCATTGAACGCGAAGCTACGCGGACGCTGCTGCTCGGCGATCCGGCTACGCTGCTGGTGCATCTGGAGGTCGAACTCGCGACGACGCTGGCCCGCTGCGGCGGCACAGAGCACACGCGGCCGGTGCTGGCCGACGAAGCGAACCTGGCTGCGCGCTACCAGCGCCGGCTGCCGCTTTACCGCACGGCGCATGTGTCGATTGCGGTGGATGCTCTTACGCCGGATCAGATCGCCGATGCCGTTCTAAGGGCTGCACGGCTGGGCTAAAGCCCCGTCCCATTCCCGCAACCAGCACAAGCCCCGCCCTTGGTATCATGAGTCAAGGCCAAAACTAGGGCCGTCAGAACCCTCTAGTCTGCTGCCCATCTGCTGTTTCAGATGACTCCTGTCTCTCACGCCGCGCATTCGCCGGAGCTAGCTGCCTCGTCAAACGGGGTCAAGGTTGAGCCCGCTTATGCTGCGCACTCTCACTCCGCTGCAATGGTGCATGCACCGCGGCCCGGCGCTACGGCGCAGCTTATTCAGGACTTGCGCGAGCTGTTCAAGGTCAAAGTGGTTGGCCTGGTTCTGGTTACGGGCTGGGGCGGTTATTACCTGGGCTCGCTGCATTCGGGCGTTTCCAGCATGCAGCGCGGTCTGCTCGATACGCTTTTGGGCATTGGGCTGGTTTCGGCCGGCTCGGGCGCGCTGAACGAGTGCCTGGAGCGCACCACCGACGGCCTGATGAAGCGGACCGCGGACCGGCCGCTGGCTTCGGGCCGTTTTCCGCTCTGGGTGGGCATTCTGGCCGGGCTGGGAGCGTTGTTTCTTGGAGCTTCCTGGCTGCTGCTGACGACCAATTTGCTCACGGTTTCTCTGGCGCTGCTTACGGGCTTTCTCTACGTGGCCATTTACACACCGCTCAAGCGCGTGACTTCGCTGGCCACGTTTATCGGCGCGTTTCCGGGCGCTATGGGTCCGCTGCTTGGCTGGACGGCGGCGCGCCCGCACCTTGAATGGCCGGCTATCGCGCTCTTCGCCATTCTGTTTGTCTGGCAGTTTCCGCATTTCATGTCCATCGCCTGGCTCTACCGCGAGGACTACGCAAAGGCCGGCATCCGCATGCTGCCCGTCGTGCAGCCCGACGGCTGGTCGACGGTGATTGAAGCGCTGTTCTATGCCGTGCTGATGATTCCCGTAAGCCTTGCGCCGTGGAAGCTGGGCATGACCGGGCCGGTTTACGCAGTACTGGCGGCCGTGCTGGGGCTTGTGTATCTCGGCTATACGATCCGCTTTGCCGGCATTCTGCGGGCACGGTCGGAGACTGAAAGCCGGATGCTGGCGCGCGACCTGCTTAAAGTGAGCGTGCTTTACCTGCCGCTGTTGTTTACGGCGCTGATGGTCTGCGCGAGGGGCTGATCGGACCGATGACTACCGTGGCACAATCCTCCACACAGCGCTCTGGCGCGGGGCCGGCGATTGCGGCGATTCTGGCTATCAGCGCTGCGGCTACGCTGTTCCTGTTGTGGCTTATCTATATTCATCCGGCTGCGGCGGCCAGCGGCTCCTATGCGTTTCTGCCGGCGATGAACGCGGCGTTCAACGGGGCTTCGGCGGTTGCGCTGCTGATTGGCTTCTCGTTCATTCGGGCAAAGCGGATCAAGGCGCATCGCGCGTCGATGATCACAGCATTTGTCTTCTCCACGCTGTTTTTGATCGGCTACATCGCGCACCACGCGCTGCATGGCGACGTGCGCTACCCGCTGCACGCGGCGTTTCGCACGCCGTACCTGTGGCTGCTGGCGAGCCACATCTTGCTGGCCACGCTTACGCTGCCACTGGTGCTGGTCACGTTTTTCTTTTCGCTCTCCGGCCGCATCCCGCAGCATCGCAAGGTTGCGCGCTGGACCTTTCCGCTGTGGCTGTACGTTTCGGTCACGGGCGTGGCTACTTACGCGATGCTGAGGCTGGCGCAGGGCTAGAACTATGCAAGTAAGTCCCTTGAAACCGCAAACACAGCCCCGGGCAATATCCGGTACGGGACGCGACAAAATGCCCGACGACGGCACGCGCCAGTTGCTGCAGTGGGGCGGCTCGATCGTTGGCACGGGAGTGGTCGCCGGCATCCTGCTGGAAACGGTGCTGGGCGGCTACACGCGGCTGGGCGCGACGACGAACTCCGGTTGGCTGGCACTGATCGTGGTGCTGATGTGCATTCCTTTCGGTGGACTGCTGCTGACGCTGGGCGTGGCCAAGTGGCTGCGGAACCGGCGGCTGGCGCGCGGGCGGTAGTACTCAGACTCGCCAACGGCTGACCCGCTCGAAATTTCAACTTTCCCCCGTTGGTTCTCCCCCTCCCCACCCCAATCCCCCCTCCCCCTGGGTTGAGCTCGTAAGTCTATTGTTTGCAGTAAGTTGATGGGCTGATTTCTGCCCTATCTATTTTGTTTTCAATGGCTTAAGGTCCAAAGTCTCGAAATGCAGGAGCTTGCCCGGGGGCGAGCTCGCTCAGACCGTGGGCGCCGACCATCTTCCGGGCTTACAGCAATTGCTCTGTCGGCACCATCTGCCAGATTGTGGCAGGTTCGGGCTAAATTCCCTGCAATGTTTAAAAGGCTTTGTTTACCGTAGCCAAAATGGCTACACTGGATACAGGAGACGGCATTATGCGGCAGGTTTCGTTGCGGGAGTTCAGGACGCGGGGCGCGAAGGCGCTGAAAGATGTGCCCAGGGGCGAGACAGTGCTGCTCGCCGGGCAGAGTGGACCGGCGTATTTTCTGGTTCCGGTGATGGGCGATATCGCTGCCGAAGAGGCGGACCTGCGGCGGGCGATTGCACGGGCGAGTTTGCGGGAAAGCTGGCGGCTTGCGGAGAAGTATCCGATCACTGAGGAAGAGATCGAGCAGGAGATTCAGGCGGCTCGCGCTGAGCGCGATGAGAGGAAGAAGAAAAGCGCCTGATGCGGCTCGCCGTGTTCGATACCAATGTGATTGTTTCCGCTGGATTGAATCGTAGCGGCGTGCCTGCGCGGCTGGTGGCGGAGTGGGTCCTGGCCGAGAAGATACGACTCGCGACCTGCCGGTCGGTGATCGCGGAATACATTGAGGTAACTTCGCGGCAAAAATTCGACCGCTATGAGTTTCCACCGGACTGGCTCGAATATCTGATCGAGTCGAGCTTGCAGCTTCCCGATCCTGCTTCGTGGCCGCACGCTCTACCCGATCGAAAAGACGGCATCTTTCTCGCGCTCGCCAAGGCATCGGGCGCGTGGCTGGTCACTGGAAATCTGAAGCATTTTCCGGATAGTGTGCGAGATGGGGTGACGGTGATTGGGCCGGGCGAGTATTTGGAGGGGCTGAGGTTGTCCTAAGAGATCGGGACCACGCCGCAGCCAATTAGGAATTGAGCTGTGGAATCGAACTCC
>JASIJW010000206.1:0-8541 GCA_030050035.1 Acidobacteriaceae bacterium
CGAGGCTCGGCGCCGTTGACCAGATAAATGTCGAGTAGACCATCCCCGTCATAGTCAAACAACGCGACGCCGGCCGGCATTGTCTCCGGCTGGTGCTTCTCCGGGGTGGGACTGTTTTCCGTCACAAAATGTACGCCGGCTTTTTGAGCGATATCTTCAAACCGAATCGGCGGTAGACCGGCCACTTGACCGCGTGCGCGCATGCGGGTTGCAGTGACAGTAAGCGCGGCAGCGGCAAGAAAGTGGCGGCGATTCAGCTTAGTCATTGAGATTCGTCCCAGGATCTTCCCTAAGCTATTCAGCGAATCATTCTAACTCGACTGAAAAGGCAATAGTAAGGTCCGCGACGAGATCCACTGCTCCA
The DNA here is from genome assembly GCA_030050035.1 of Acidobacteriaceae bacterium. Lineage (GTDB taxonomy): Bacteria > Acidobacteriota > Terriglobia > Terriglobales > Acidobacteriaceae > Telmatobacter. The sequence goes on from JASIJW010000206.1 coordinate 365, forward strand.
ACACGAAGGATCGAGTTAGGACGAGCATAAGCGGTCAGAGGATAGCAACAGAAAACAGGATTTTCGGCGCCACAGATATTCTTCACTCGTGATCTTCAGCCTGCATCGGTCGTGGCCTCTTATGCAAAAGGCATCACTCCGCGCTGTACGCGGCAGTGATGCCTTTCGAACCGCGACTGTAGATGCGGGCTAATAATACAACTTCAGGCTCATCTGCAATTGTCGCGTCGCAGGTTGGCCGTTTTGACCCGTCCGCTCGCCTGTAATTTGCCCGAATGTCGCATCGGTGCTGGTCGTGTCCGGAGGGTTGAAGACAACATTGTTAAAGAGGTTGAACGATTCGGCTCGGAACTCGAAGTATCGCTCTTCTCCGAGTCCTATGTGGAAGTCACGGAACAGGGACATGTCCACATTGTTGTAATGCTGCGAAACGAAAGGGTTCACTTTTTCGGTGCCATAGGCGTATCCGGGCACCGCGAAGGCGGCGGGATTAAACCATTCCGTCTGAGTGTGGGTACCGGGCCCGAACGGGTTGCCAACGATGTTCATTCGTTCCTGGTTGATGCCGCCCACGTTCTCCGGGTCGCCGCCTGCAGTTACCGTGTAAGGCTGTCCCGAAGTCTCCTGCACAATGCCGTTTAGCGCCCATCCGCCAATCAGATCGCGAGTCAGGTGATTAGGTGAGCTGTTAAATGGCGATGCGGCCGTGAATGCCACCGTAAATACGTTCTTCTGGTTGAGGTCTGAGGTGCCGTAGCTGCTGGCTTTGTCGTAGGGATTCTCCTCGTCGCAGCTTGCACCCAGGTTGCAGCCGTCGGCATTCGCGTGCGACAGCGTGTAGGCGGCCAGGAAGGTGACACCGTGCGTGGTATGTTCGTTGACGGTCACCTGGAGGGCGTTATACCGGCTGTTGCCGACACTCTGATCGAACCATTGCGGCTGCATGTAAGGGAATGGCCGCCGGGCTTGTTGACTGCCAGGTCCGGGCTGAGGGACGTTCATGGCCGGACCCCAGTCCTCATGCCTGCCGTTCGAACCTACGTAATTCGCGTCGAGCGTCATGTTGCCCGGTAACTCCCGCTGGATGCCCGCGTTCCACTGATCGAAGACTGGAGTCCCGAAGTTCGGATCGACCATCCACTGGCTCACCTGGCTGAAATCGTTGATCGGATAAACGATCGCTCCGCCGTTTCCAAATTGCAGCGGATCGGCGGCCGTCACTGTGGGAAGAGCGGAGTTCAAATTGCTGTTGTCGATGGTGTTGACCGCCGGCCAGTTTCCGCCGAAATTCTGCGAGAGCTGCGTGATGTCCGCCCACTCGTCGTAGAAGCGGCTATACGCCGCTCGGACCACCGTCTTGTTGTTCAAGCGGTAGGCCAGGCCGAGCCGAGGAGCCCAATCGGCGAGTGAATTCTGGATCACGCGCAGACTCGGGCTGACATAGGCGTTCGCAGGAAGCTCTCCTGGAGCCGGTGTGCTCGACGCAGTATAGTTCCCCGTCGGAATGCAGGGCGCACCCTGCGTTGCCGAGCAGTTCGGTGGAAGTGCGTTGAGTTCGTACTGGCCGGTGATCGGATTGGCGTTGCCGGTGTAGAAGTTGCCGCCGTGACCGGTCCCATAGATTGGCGTCCAGACCATATCGTTGCGGAAGCCGATATTGACGGTGAAGCGGGGGGTCGCCTTGAACTGGTCTTCGACGTAGAATCCGTTGATCCATCCGCCCCAAACATCCTCGAAGATGTTACGGTAGGTGCCTGCGTTCGGATAACCGAGCACCAGAGACGCCCAGCTATTGCCACCGCTGCTACTTGCCCCGAGGCTTGAGGTCTGCTGCGGTTCGAAATCATCTTGGGCGTATGCAATCGGCGAAGTGAAGTTGTTGGTTTCAAAATCAGCGCCGGCTTTGATTGTGTGTCTGCCGATGATCTTTGAAAATGAGCCCCCAAACTGCCAGTTATCCCCCAACCCCGAACCCTGCAACTGCGAACCACCCAAGCCGATATAGCTCCCAGCCGTATACTGCGGCGAATAGAGAGTGTTGTTCAGGGTCATCCAATAGGTGGACATCCCGGCCTGCTGCAACTGCGATAAGAAACCCGAGGTTACGCCGGCCCAGGTGGTCCCGGTGGTGGTAAATCCGTAGTTTCTGCCAAAGTACACGTCCGAAAAGGTTGTCGAACTAAATTCGTGCGTCCAGTGGCCGATGTAGTTATGGCCGGGGACATGAACAAAAGCGCTGCCAATTGTGTCCGACGGCGATGTCTTGAACAGATCGAACTGGCTGAACCGGAAATAGACCTGGTTACTATTGCCGAAGTTCTGGTCCACCCGAATTGTTCCCGAATTTTGGGTGAAATCGGTGTTTTCGGGGTAGAAGAGGTTCTCGCCGTTAACAACAGTCGCGCTGCCTGTCGGGATAATAGACAGGAATAGCTTCGAGATCGGACTGATCCGACTGCTCGGGATGCAGTTGGTGTCACCGTTGCAATAGGCCGCGTTCGGCTCGTTGTACTCCTGCGTGAAGCTTTCGCGCGTGTACTGGCCGTTGCTGAGGGTCGTTGTCTCCGGGTCGTAGATTGTTGCGCCAACACCGCTGAAGTCCCCGGCATCCATTGCCGCCGTCGGCGCCAGCGCCCCGATTTCGCTTTTCGAGGCAAACCTATAGCCTTCCCATGCCACATAGAAGAAGGTGCGGTTCTTGCCGTTGTAAAACTTTGGAATCGACAGGGGACCGCCGGCTGACGCGCCAAACTGGTTCTGCCGCAGGGGCGCACGGGCTTCCTCAAAGTAGCCGCGCGAATCCATTACCTCGTTGCGAAGGAACTCCCAGACGTCGCCATGGTACTGGTTGGTCCCGGATTTGGTGACTACACTTACTTGAGCTCCGGCCGCGCCACCATACTCGGCTAGATCATTGTGACCCTGGCTCTTAAACTCCAGGATGGCATCCACGATGGGCGCGTAGTTGTACGTCCCGGACAGGGTGTTCAGGTCGTTGGCGCCATCCAGTATGAACATGTTGCTGCGGTTGCGAGCGCCGTTCACAGCAGGGAAGCTGAATTGCCCAATCGATGCGCCGTTCCACCCGCCGCCTCCGCCGCTGTTCTGGTCAGTATTGAGGTTCACGGTACCCGGCGTTATCAACAATAGCTGGGTAAAGTTGCGGCCGTTCAACGGCAGATCGTTCATTTGGTTCGGGGTAACGACCGTCCCTAGTTCCGAAGTCGAAGTCTCCAGTGCAGGCGCGGCAGCGTTTACGGTAATCGTGCTCGACGTTGCGCCGACTTTCAGTTGAAAGTCGAATGTCGCTGTCTGGCCAACTTCGAGGGTTACCGGCGGTTGCGATACCACTGCAAAACCGCTTGCGGACGCCTGCATGCTGTAAATGCCGGGCACTACGCTAGGAAAGTCGTAAACTCCGTCGGTATTAGTAGCTGTTTTTCTCACCACACCGGTATTGACATTCGTGAGCTCAACCTGCGCATTTGGAACCGCCGCGCCGGCTGGATCCTTGACAACGCCTGTAACGTTGGCGGTTGCCTGCTGGGCCATCACGGTTGGGGGTATCAAGCCCGCAATGCTCAAAAGCATCACAAGCAGCCCGCGACACCATTGCTGATTCCGGAGTCCCTTGCCTCTCATGTTGCCTCCTTGAGATAAGCTCGTGAGTCAACCAAATGTTTGTTGTCTTTTACCTCCTAAAGTTTTAGCGCGCGTTTAGGTAAACGTTTACTTTATGGGGGAAATATGATAGTAACTGGTCGCGCGAATGTCAAGACTTTTTTTCTGAAGTTAGACGTCAGTGCAGGCGCCGGTTGTACATGTCATTGGTTCCCAACTCAGTTAAGGGAAACTGCCCCTCGGAACGGCTTCCGATCGCGCATGCACGACTTGCAAGCATCAGGCTGGGCGGAACGCGTGCAACCTATAACGCGTAACGCGGAAATCGTGAGTGTGCCGTCGTAATCACTGGATAGAGCAAGGCCGTGTAACAACACCGATGTACTATCTCGGAAAGAGGAAAATCAGCTTGCTATTCCGCCGGCCTCGCCTTCATATCCAGCGCGCCGCCTTGCGTGGCAGGGTTTGGAGGTACTTTAGCCGTCCACGGTTTGGGTCCCTTTTGGTTTCGGCAGTTTTCGTTTTTGTCGCTCCGGCACTTCGTACTCTCCTTTGCCCGATCCTCGCCGTAGGTCAGCAGGGGCAAACATCAGGCGGAGAAATGATCAATGCCAGCCCGCACGAGGCGGTGTTCGACAGTCAGCACCGTCCCATCACGGCCGGCGGGTTTGTGAAGATGGGTCCGGTTGTGTTTATAGATGCAACTCAACCGGCGGGGCTCACGAAATGGCGGAACGTAACTGGTACGCCGGACAAGCGAGTGATCATTGAAGCCAAGGGATCCGGCGTGTGCCTTATTGATTACGATAACGACGGCTGGCTGGATATTTACCTGGTGAACGGGTCCACCTTGGAGGCTCTGGCGGGCAAGGCGCCATCACCACATGCAGCCCTTTTTCATAACAATCATGACGGCACGTTCACCGACGTGACCGCGAGCGCGGGCGTGACTAATGACCGATGGGGAACTGGATGCGTCGTTGGTGACTATGACAACGACGGCTGGCCCGATCTCTACGTGACCAATGTCGGCGCCAATCGGCTCTACCACAACAATCGGAACGGCACGTTTACCGATGTCGCGGCAAAGGCCGGCGTTGCTCTTGACGAAGGTTCAGCCGACTTGGCAATAGACCACACCGGCGCCACGTTCGGGGATTTTGATGGCGACGGCAATCTCGATTTATTTGTGGCTGGCTATATTGATTTTGACTGGAAAAGCGCTCCGCTCTCCGGCTCCACGAAAGCTGGTTATGACTTCTGCCAGTACCGCGGCGTGAAGGTGATGTGCGGCCCGCGCGGGCTTCAGGGAGCGCACGATCACCTCTTCCACAACAACGGCGACGGTACGTTTACTGACGTCAGCAAGAAGCTGGGCGTGGACGGTCCTAATGGTTATTACGGGCTCGATGCGCTGTTTGCAGATGTCAACAACGACGGCAAGCCGGATCTCCTGGTGGCCAACGACTCAACGCCGAACTACTTGTACATTAACAAGGGAAACGGCACTTTCAAGGATGACAGTTACGAAAGCGGATTCGCGCTCAACGGAGACGGACGCGAGGCGGCCAATATGGGACTCGCCGTCGGAGACTATGAGAACAACGGTCATCTCTCGGTGGTGAGTACGACCTTCTCAGATGATTACTCGATACTCTTCCGGAACGATGGCAGAGGCTCCTTTACCGATGACAGTTACCAGGCTGGAATCGCCGAGTCTTCTATCCCCTTTGTGAAATTTGGCGATGGATTCCTCGATTACGACAATGACGGCTGGAAAGATCTGTTTGTCGTCAACGGCCACGTCTACCCGCAGGTGGACCAGCACCCGGAGTGGGGACAAAGCTACGCCCAGCGTCCGCTGCTCTATCGCAACCTTGGCAACGGCAAGTTCGAACTCGTGCCCGCAGTCGAGTCAACCGGGCTTGCGGTGGTTACCGTAGGCCGCGGCGCCGCCTTCGGCGACATATTTAACGATGGAAAGATAGACGTCGTCATCAACAGCATGGACGGCTTGCCCATCCTCCTGCGCAACGTGAATCCCGATCATCATCACTGGGTCGAGCTGAAACTGATTGGTGGACCCAAAAGCCCCCGCGATGCAGTTGGAGCAACCGTCTACCTGACCGCAAACGGGATGCGCCAGCGGGGAGATGTTCTGAGCGGCGGTAGCTATCTTTCTTCAAACGATTTTCGTATCCACTTCGGACTGGGCAACGCCAACGATGCCGGCACGGCCGAGATCCACTGGCCTTCCGGCAGGACGGAGGTCCTGAAGTTGCCGGCAGTGGACCGCATCTACACCCTCACCGAAGGTAATGGCATTACCGGCGCGATGTGCGATGGCAGGCCCTGCCGTCGGTCCCATTGAACTCGTCCCCGTTGGCTGCCAGAAGGTTGAGAAATCGCCAGACGCGCCGTAGTTCTACTGTCACCTTGTTTAATATTTTCTTTTTATTACAGACTGCAAAATCGCGAGTAACATATTCGCCGTAAAACCAACCGGTGGCACAATAGATCTACAAATCGGCTCATGTTCGATTAACTTTGACCTACGGCGCTAAATTTGGCAGAGGTGTCACGGATAGTTATTATGCCATGAGGCATGCGCCGCCCCATGGCGGAGCGATGAGGGAGAATTGGCTATGATCCGTCGAATTGGGCTCTTTATCATCTCGCTACTCTTGCTGATGCCAGCAATCAGAGTGTGTACGGCGCAAGAGCACACGAACTACGAGCCGACGCTTGCGTCGCTGGAAAGTCACCCATTGCCGCAGTGGTATGCGGGGGCGAAGTTGGGAATCTTTATCCACTGGGGCTTGTACTCTGTGCCGGGCTGGGCGCCGTTGTCGCACCCCGAGCACGACTTTGCGAACGTGGACTACATCACGAACGACCCCTACGCGGAATGGTACCTGAATGTCATGCGGATTCCGGGCTCGCCGACGCAGACTTATCACCGCGAACACTATGGGGCAAATTTCAGCTACTACGACTTTGCTCCTATCTTCAATCGCGAGTCGAAGAAGTGGAATCCCGAAGAATGGGCAACGATCTTCCACGAAGCTGGGGCGCGCTATGTAGTCCTGACGACGAAGCATCACGACGGGTTTACGCTTTGGCCGAGCACAACGGTGAATCCGAACCCTTCAATTCCTCAGAACGAGCGGCACGCGGAGCGTGACATTGTCGGCGAGCTATCGGCGGCCGTCCGCAAAGAAGGAATGAAGATGGGGCTCTATTACTCCGGCGGTTACGACTGGACGTTCAATTCTGGCCCCATCGAAACCTCCGCGGATTACGAGACGGCAAAGCCGGAAACACAGGCCTATGGGAACTACGCCTTCGCGCAGATTCATGAGCTGATCGATCGCTATCATCCCGCGGTTCTCTGGAACGACATAGACTGGCCGAAGACGGGCCGGCCCATGCAGGTTGAGGCCGACTACTACAACGCTGTGCCGGATGGAGTCGTGGACGATCGATTTGGAATCAGGCATGCGGATTTTATTTCTCCGGAATACCAGAAGATGGATAAGATCGCTGCAAAGAAGTGGGAGGAGTGCCGCGGACTTGGACGATCATTTGGCTATAACCGCGCCGAGGGCGAAGCGGAGACCATTGCTCCTGCCGATCTGATTGCGCTGTTGGTGGACATTGTGAGTAAGAACGGCAACCTACTGCTGGACGTGGGGCCAGAAGATGATGGAACTATTCCTCCAGTGCAGATGGAACGATTGAAGGCCCTGGGTACTTGGCTCAAGCAGAACGGCGATGCGATCTACGACACCGTGCCGTGGGAGCGTGCCGTGGGCGAGACCGCTGAAGGCGACGATCTGCGTTTCACGCGCAAGAGAAGCGATCTGTACGTGACGATATTGGGAACTCCGAAAGAGCGGACGGCGACGATTGAGGGTGTGGCCGCGCGGCCTGGCATGCAGGTGACAATGCTGGGCGATGCCAAGCCGCTGGACACGAGGGCTGCGAATGGGAATCTGCAGGTGACACTGCCGGAGCATCTGCCAGGGGACTATGCTTACGTACTGAAACTTGCCGGTTACGCACGGTGAGACGGATTGTCAAGGTCTCGATTTGAAAAGAGTGAACGTTTCTCCAACCAGGTTGCTTATCCGGGGACTGGATCAGCGAGGGCCCCGTTGCAGAATATGTACGGCATCATTACCCCATCTTCTCTTTTTTTGAACGCCTTCATGCCGGGTTCCGACCATCGACCCAAGCCGTCACGAATTATTGATTGACGGTCTGGTTCAACGCCCACTGATCTTTAAGATGAAGGACATCCATCGTATGCCGTCTGTATCGCGGCACCACGATTGATCCTGCGAATTGTTGTAAGGTGCACACATTTGATTTGAGTGGGAACCGTGAAGGTTGGTACAAGCGAGGAAAGTGAAAATCTTTGAGGCGAGCACGATGGAGCCAACCATGAAAGCGGGAATTGGGCAGGAGAACGGGGGCCAAGGGGGACTGGCGTTGCCTCGGAATCCCGCAGGGCAAAAAACAGCTTGCGCTGCTCGAAATTGACCTTGCTCGAA
>JASIJW010000207.1:0-4378 GCA_030050035.1 Acidobacteriaceae bacterium
AAATCGAGCGGCGGTAATCGGCTTACGCGGTAAAAACAGTAGGACCCCGCGCAAGGGGGCATTCGATCGCTAAAGTGCCAGCTTTTAGTATACCCGGAGGCAAATTCCGCCCCTCCCGGTTAACACGGCCCCGAAAAATCAGTTGCTCAATCAGTTGCTCTATGCTCCTGACGGCCTGTTGCTCTATGCCCCCCGGGGCAGAGGGGAAGACATTCGCAGCGCGTCAGTTGATCGGATCTAATCCCCGCCTGACTTCGATCCCCTAACTTCGATCCCCGGATGCTATTCTTCCCCCGATGCACGGCCTTGTGCTGTTCAAAACCGTTGCCGTGGCCATGCTTATCCTGGCCAACGCGTTTTTTGTGGCCGCTGAGTTCGCGCTCGTCTCCATTCGCGAAACCCGCATCGAGCAGCTCCTCGAGGACGGCGTACCCGGGGCGCGCGCCGTGCGTAGACTGCAGAGCGGCATCGAGGATCTGCTGCCCGCAGTGCAGCTCGGCGTCACGCTCTGCTCACTGGCTCTCGGCTGGATCGGCGAGCCGCTGGCTACGCAGCTTCTGGCGCCCGTGCTGCCAGTCTTCGGCCATCCCGTTTACGCGCGCGTGGTGGCGCTGGTCCTCGGCTTTGCGTTTATTACCTATTTCCATGTCGTCATCGGCGATCTGGTTCCCAAATCGCTCGCGCTGCGCCGGTCTGAGGCGCTGGCCGTCTCTGTCGCCCCAGCGATGCTCGCATTCATGGCCGTAGTCCGCCCGGCTGTGCGCCTGCTGCGCAACTCCGCATCCGCAGTTCTCCGCGGCTTTGACGTTCCGCTCAGCGAGCGTGCCGCCGTCCACTCGGCCGAAGAGCTCAAGCTCATCGTCACCGCCGCCCGGCGCATGGGGTTGCTCCCGCCGTTCCAGGAAATGCTCATTCACCGTGCCGTTGAGCTCGACGAGGTCCCGGTGCGCGAGATCATGACTCCGCGCCAGAAGATCGTTTCGTTGCCCTCGGGCATGACCGTTCAGGAAGCCATGGCGCGCATCATCGCCCGCCATCATTCCCGCATTCCCGTTTACGATGAGACGCGCGGCCCCGAGCATATTGTCGGCGTGGTCTACGCGCGGGACCTGGCCAGGATCGAGTTCTTCCGGCGGACTTCAGCGGAATCGGGCGCTCAGTCCGGCGCGCAATCCGCGGTGCAACCGGGAACTTCGCCCGTCGAGCTGCGCGTGAACCCAGTTGAATTGCAGTTGGGTCAGATCATGCGCGATGTCCTCATCGTGCCGGAGACCAAGTCCGTCCTCGACCTGCTGCGCGAGTTCCAGCAACGGCGCCGTCATCTGGCCATCGTTGTGGACGAGTATGGCTCTATCGTCGGCCTGGTCACGTCCGAAGATGCCATTGAGCAGCTCGCCGGAGAACTCGAGGACGAGTTCGACATTCCCACGCAGCCGCTCTTGCCCTCGCGCACGGGACAGTTCGTGATGGACGGCGGCGTAAACCTGCGCGACCTTGAAACCCAGATGAAATGGGACCTGCCGCGCGAGGGCGGCGTGGAGACTCTTGCCGGCTTCATGCTGTTCCGGCTGGGTCATATTCCTCAGGCCGGGGAATCAGTCGTTTATGAAGGCCGGCGGCTGACTGTGCTCGAAATGGACGGCCGCCGGATCGCCCGAATTTTGGTCGAACCGGCCAGTCAACCGGCGGGCTCTCAGTCAGATGGTTCCCAGGCAAAAAGCGCTCGGGTAGAAACTACCTGACCGCTCGCCTGTAGATTCTTCCCCGCGCTGCAAAAATTACACTCCCTGCCCCTCCATCCGCTCCCGGTGGCTCCCAAGTTTTCCACAGGCTTATTCTAAATTATCCGTTTATTTTCTGTAGTTTGCGGCAATAGTGTCGTCTCGGCCCCACTTTGGCATTCCCCGTGCCATAGGTAAGGGCAAGAGGCACTGTCCTGGAGCCAATGCGACCGGATAAGTAAGGCCTCGACAACAACGAACGATCGCAACGAGGGAACTCAATGAACAACATTGCGGGTTATCTTTCCAGATCTTTTCCGCGCCAGGCAGCGATCATCGTGCTGGCCTCGGCGATCGGTTTCCCGGTTTGGGCCCAACAGACGCAGCAGCCGCAGACCCCACCTGCCACTGTAGATCAGAACGCCCAGAACGCGCCGGCGCAGACCGCGGATCAGAATGCGGCAACCACCCTCGAGCAAAACACGGCGCAGAAGCCGGCGAAAGAAGGCTTCTGGGGCCGCATCAATCCCATGGCCCGCAAGAAGTGGGTCAAGAAGCAGATCGATCCGCTGAACGACCGGCTCAATGAGCTCGACCAGGTGAACGCCAAGAACGCGCAGGACATCAAGGACGTGGATGCCCGGGCGCAGGCCGGCATTCAGAAGGCGCAGGCTTCGGCCGACCAGGCTAACCAGGCGGCCAACGCGGCCGGGCAGCAGGCGCAGGCAGCCGACAGCGCCGCGCAGCAGGCCTCCAACCATGTGGACACGATCAATGGCACCGTCAACGGACTCGACCAGTACAAGCAGGTCACGGACGTGGAGGTTACTTTCCGTCCGGGTTCCGTAACCATGACGGAGGATTCGAAGCAGAAGCTTGATCAGCTGGCGGCCAGCCTCACCGGCCGTAACGGCTACATCCTCGAGATGGACGCGCAGGCTCCCGGCAACGGCAGCATCGGCATTCAGAGCTCCGAAAAGCTGGCTGACGCTGTGAAGCGCTATCTCGTCACCGATCACCAGATTCCCATCTACCGCATGCACTCTGTCGCCCTGGGTAACGTCCAGGTGGCCGAGAACGACGAGCAGGACAACGGCCGACCGGCCCACGTCCGCACTCGCTCCGTGCATGTCCGGGTGATGGAAAACAGTTTGGCGGCCCCTGGCACGGCATCCCCCCAAGGTGCTGCGCCTGCGAGCGGTCCGGAACAGCAGTAAAGTCGCGGCCATCCTCCCCCCCGAGAGGCTGTGTAACCGGGCCGACGGCCACCCCGCCGTGAGGCCGCCAACCAAGCTCTCGCAACGCGAGAGAACCAAGGCAACTTGGCCCCCGCCAAAAACGGGGGCCGTTTTTTTTGCCTGGAGTGATGTCAAGACTCTTCCGGTCCCGGATCGGGGCCAACTGTTTGAAAACAAGCGCCAGCGTTGCCCGGCAAAAATTGCCGAAATATACCCGCCGTTTCCCTACACTGCAAAGTGCGGTTGATCTCCGGCAGTGCAAAGACTCGACGGCCATTTGTTTCATGCACTTGTTCGGCGGGCAAGAGCTAAGTCATTTGTTTCTCACACTTGCGGTGCTTGACCTTTATTTTCATGCACTTGCGAGGCGACGGTGATTAAGTTCTTTGTTTCTCACACTTGAACAAAATAAAAAAATGAGACTGTGGCGTCCTGATTTGGCCGCCTCACGCCCGTCCTCCCTCCACTGTGGGGGCGGGATGACGTGCGCGTGGGATTGGATTTGGCTTTTTATGAATGTATGTTTCGTGGAAGCGGACACGAGCGGAAGGCGAATTATGTCTGTAATATATGGTGCTCCGCATATAAGCGGTGCTCGCACTTAAGGGACTAGGATGACGCCAGAAGAAATGACGCCAGAAGAAGTTGAGGGCTTTAAGGAGATGGCGCGCGAATATGAGTCAGTTCTTAAAGATAAATGGGCGAAAAGTGCGCTTGAGCGCCAGAATCAGCAGTTGATCTACAGTGATGGTCCTAAAAAATGGGCTGAGTTGCGACAGAGGATGAAGGACGCGGTTGACCTGATAAATCGCGAGTCGAGCCCGCCAACCATTTCCTGGGACGATTCTCACTCTGACCGAATCGAGATGACGCGAATTGAAGATGGCAGGAAATTCGAGGGCGGCTTCGACAGTGTGGCTAAAGTTGCCTTTTTCTACTGCCGTCCGGCACAGATTAACCTGAAACTTCACTTTTTCGTAGACGCCGGGCAGCTTGAGTTTGTCGTATGGGACCAAGAGGCTCGAGCTACGTACATCAACAAGCTCCATGATCTTGCCTATTTGTTGCTCCGTTATTTTCTATTTAAATAGTGGATATTGGGTGCTACACAACCTAAAGCAAATTAAAAGGCACGGATAGGACTAAAGGCGTAAACAGGTTCGAGAAAAGACATCAGGACTGAGGTGGAGGACTTCTACACTCCGGCAACCGAGGCTGCCGGAGCAGGGGGCGAAAAGCGGCCACGGTAGTAGTGAAGCATCCAGGCAATTGCGACCATGAATAGCAACGAGATGCCGAAGATGAAGCCGTACATGACCGTCTGCACATGCCCGGGCAGCGGGGTCGGGGTTATGCCCATGGCTTGCGCAACCGCCTCGTTGTTACGCATCATAAGCGATGGCCGGATCAAATAGCGGG
>JASIJW010000208.1:0-4431 GCA_030050035.1 Acidobacteriaceae bacterium
CAATCCAGAAACAGAGACGCCGGAGCTGAATTGGGGGCAGCTCCGGCGTTTGTGTTTGGAAACAGGGAACAAGAAAACTCTGCTTTGAGTGCAGATGGCTTCAAGGCCGGGCGCTCAGAACAGATCGGCAATAGGCGGGAAGGTGAGCAGTACGGCGAGAATGAGCAGAGTAATTGCGATAGCGTTGATGCGGGCCATGCGTACCGCGCGGGCGCGCCAGCGCAGATGCAGCACAATCCATGTGGCTATCCAAAGGATGATGGCCGACGTGGTGACGCCGGAGAGCGGACCGGTTGGCCGGGAAAATATAAAGAAGTTTTTTGCTGCGGTCGACTTGTCGCCGATGATTGCGAAAACAGCCAGAAGGAATGAGCCGATTCCGGCGGCGAGAACTGCCGCAGCGCCAGCGCCGTTGGTCTGCGCGGCAGTTCCGTGCATGGACGCAGGTGCGGGCCGCGTTTGCGTGCTCCCTGTCCGTGTGTTCCCAATCTGCGTATTCATGGCTGCGCTCCGTGGATGAGATGGAGGGTTGCGCCGCCGGCTACCGGTGCGGCTTTGACCAGCATGGCGCCGAAAAAGCCCGCGATGCCCGCGCAGATAAAGCTGACCAGCACAAAAAAGAGGACCGCATTCCGCAGTTGCGGCTCGCGCTTCAGGTTCCGGCCGTATTGAAAGGCAACCGCCACGGCCATTGTGATGGCGATGGGAACGAGCCAGGCGACGTGCTCCTTCCACTCCATTCCAATGGAGTGCCAGCCGCTGGTGGCCGGGCTCGAGAGCAGCAGCCGCTGCGGATAGCCGGCAAGGTTGGCTCCGACGGGCGGCACAGCTCGATACCAGGGATAGATCGCGTAGGTTCCGGTCAGGACCGTGATCCATGCGAGCGCGGCCATGCCGAGCAGATAGAAGCGCAGAAAGCGCTCATCGCGGCTGGTGACGTTCGCTGCTGCAGCGGGCGCGAAACGACGCCACAACTCCACCAATGCGGCGGAACAGGCGAGCAGATAGAGCATGCCGAAGCCCATGCCGTGAATCAAAGTCCAGAGACTGCGGGTGGTGATTTCCATGCGGCTGGTTCTCCGAAGTAGTCAGCGGGAATCCGCACCAAGAATAGCGCAGGAGCTAGAAGTTCGCGAAACCTGGAACGTTGGTTGAAGGCGATCCGCCATTGCCCGTCGGGTCTTTATCTTTGCCCCACGTCCAGTACATGCCGGTGTAGGCGTAGATCTCGGTCTGGCCGGCGACGGAGTGGCCAAAGCAGAACAGGAACTGCTGGTTGGGGTTGTGCTTGAAGTGGTAGTAGCCACCGAAGTCGATGAGCGCCGCGGCCTGGGTTTGCGGCGTGGCCAGTCCTTCGCGGCCGTGGGCGAACAGTTCGCCGCCCAACTCGAGCCGCTCGCTCAACTGCTTCTTCACGAGCCAGCCGGTGTACGGGAAGCTGCGGTACTGCGTCTGCTTGACAATCGTATATCCGCCGCCACCGTCGAAGAGCCATTTGCCCCTGTTTTTCTGCAGCCAGATGGGGACCTTGAACCATGGCTTGCCGACACCCAGCCCTTGGTCGAAGTTGCCCGTGGGCATCTCGAACATGGGGAACGTGCCGATCTGCGGCATGCGTTTGCCTTCCTTGATGAAGGCGACCTTGGCGCCCAGTTCCATGTCGGTGAGGCCGAAGGCGAGCGGTCCCTGGCCGGCGGGCGCGTAGAACGTTTTGTTCGACGGTGCGACGACGCCCCACGGCAGGATGGCATGCAACTGCACGCGGGGAATGGCGCCCCAGTTGAACTCGAAGGCAGGGCCTACGGAATCGATCTCCACGGGCGTGCCGTCGGCAGAGCCGAAGATGTAGAACTCGTAGTGGTGCAGGTCGACGGGAACGGGATCGTCGGTCTGGTACGGCGGGCCCTGAGCGCACAGCTGCGCGCCGCACAGAACCACGGTGAGCAGCAAACAGAGCCGCAAGACGAAGATGCGCGGCATCGATAGGACCTTCATCTGCTGCGGACTTTATATCGAAGTTCGATAACAGTCAAGTGAAGGTGCTATGACGTTGCGCTATATTCATTCCTGTGACGGACCTCATTCCTGTGATGGACCATCGGCGCGAACTTTACTACGGGCTGATCCGCATCCACGTGCTGCTGCATGCCGCCGAGGAGCCGATCTTCGGCTTGGAAATGATGCAGGAGCTATCGCATCACGGCTACCGCATCGGGCCGGGAACGCTCTACCCTTTGCTGCACGGAATGGAGAACGCCGGGCTGCTGAAATCAGCAGCGGATGCAGCTACGGGGCGCAGAAGGCGCGTGTACCGCATTACCGCAGTCGGCAGACGGGCATTAAGCAGGGCAAGAGAGAAAGTTGACGAGTTGCATCGAGAACTGCACGAAGAGCATCCGCGCGTGCGGGGTGAACAGCGGAACCGGTCACGCGATGCGAAGGCGCGGCGGTCGCGCTGATGCCCGCCAGGACATCGGGCTTTGCGAATCAGTGATGGTGGTGTCCTCCGCCACCGCCGCCGGAGTGCATCTTGGGGGCTTTCTCGTGAGCGAAGCCGCCGTGACCGAAGCTTTCGTGACCGAAGCCTTTGGGGGCTTTGCCGCCACCGTAAAAGTTCTTCGGCGCGCGGCCGAAGTCTTCCGACTCGCGTCCGCGGCTGAAAGGATGAAACCCACCACCGCCGAAGGCGCGCTCGTTATTCGGCTCGACGTAGGCGCGCTGATAGCTCGATTGCGGGGTGCGATAGCCGCCGTAGGCGTAGCCGCTGGAGCGCGGGGCAAAGCTCTGGACACCGCGATTGTCGTAGTTCGGGCGGTTGTAGGCGTTCTCTGACCGGTTGTAGGCCTGAGGATGGGAGAACTGCGGCGTGGGCTGGCGATAAGCCTGCTGCGGGCTGCGGCCGTAGCCGTAATAATTTCGGCCGTAAGAATTATTGGCGTAGCTGCGTGTTTCCGGCCTCATTTCGGACCTTGTCTCCGGCATCGCCCGGCCGTAGCCGCCCCGCCCCATGGACGAAGACCTGTCCATGGGGACCCCGCCGCCACGGTCGAACGCCCCGGCGCGGTTATACGGAATGGGGGCGTGGCCAAAGCCGGGGCGATAGCCACCTGCCCAGTGGCCGGCATGGCTCCAACCGGCGTAGGCGCGCGCGCCACCATGCGGAAAGCCCCAATCGGCCACGGACGCGCTGTTGGTGAAGTACGTGGAGTGGTGGAAGAAGACGGCATGCGCCAGCCAGCTCAGGCTCCATCCGATGAGGCCGAAGGGCGTGCGGTCAAAGGCCGCCATGGCAATGCCTGGGCCGAAGCGAAGTCCGGCGCCGAAGAATCCACCGAGAAACGCGCCGAATGAAAAGCCCGGATAGGGAGCGATAGGCGCGCCGTATACCGCCCAGGGATTGTACGTGGGCACGTAGACGTAATCCGGCGTGGGCGGAGCGAGCTCGATTGCGCTCTGGTCGTAGGTCATGCTCTCCTGCGGCGTGTTTTGGAGCGTTCCGGCGGCCTGGGCCCGGTCGCGCAGCGCCTGCACAGTCTGCATCACGTCCTGCGGCTGGTTAAAGTAGGCGTTGCCGAGCTGCGTGGTCCATTCCAGGTTTTGGTCCATCATGGCCAGCACCTGCGGGAACGCGGTGAGACCCTTCACGCTGGGATCCCAGTTTTGATTGGCAACGGCTGCCGAAATCTGATCGGGCGAACTGTAGCCCTGGGATTGCATTTGCTGGAGCCACTGGTTGGCCACGGCCACCTGCTCGGGATACGTGCTGGCGGTGAGGATCTGGGCGAGCAATGAATCCGGATAAAGGGCGACAGGGGCGAGAAGCTGATCGAGCTGGTCTGGACTGAGCGGCGCTTGCGCCGGTACGTTTGGCTGTTGGGCATAGCCGGGCGGCTGGTCGCCGTAGGCATAGTTCTGGTCCCCGTTTGAATATGGCTGAGGAGCCGCGTAGGGCTGCTGTCCATATTGCGGCGGCTGCTGCGGATAGGCGGGCGGCGCATACTGCTGCTGGCCATAGCCAGGCTGCTGGGGCTGGTTTTGATACTGGGGCTGCGCGTATTGCGGCTGTGCCGGCTGCTGATAGCCGTAAGGCGCCGTTGGCGGGTTCTGGCTGCCGTAGCCGTAGCCATACTGCTGAACAGGCTGCTGAGCAGAGGCGTGCTGGCCGGTTGCGGCAAGCAGGAGCAGAGCGGCGAGGCCGCAGAATGCGGGCGTGAGAACCAAGGCAGTGGATCGCGTGCGGCCGCGAGCTCTGTTACGGCCAATAAGGGCCAGCTTCGATGCGAAGGTTCGGATTCTGGGATCCATAGCTCCCTCTCGGACGCTCGCACCGGGGACCGGCGGCCGAAGTGCCGGAAGCGAGCAGTTCAGGCCCCGCGTTCGGGCCTGCGGCCGTCCCTCTGAACCCGGCGCGCGCGGTTGGTTTTTCAATCG
>JASIJW010000209.1:0-31045 GCA_030050035.1 Acidobacteriaceae bacterium
TACATTGAGATCTGACCTGGCTAAACCGCGTTAGGTTCCCGAAAGGGTTCCCACTCTTCGCCTTCGGATGCTTTCTCCAGCGCAGAATTACGACTTGAGGCAGCGTCTTTCTCGTCTGGTTCACTGAGCACCGCTTCCACGATCCAGTTCACAGCCTCGACCCGTTCGTCCCACCACGTTTTCGAGTAGACGTCCAACGTGATGCTTCCGGTGCTTCCGGCATGCCCATGTTGTCCCGAGCTGCTTCAAGGCGGGCAAGCCGACTTCCCATTGCCGATCGGCTCTCAATGCGTGCATTGGCGATTTACCATTAACTGAGAAGCCGAATCGCCAGCATCACCCGATATTTGCTGAACCAGATATTTGCTGAGCCAGACCTATGCATCCGCCCGCACCGGGATGCGTCTCAGGCCTGCCGGTTCCGATAAGCCAGATAAAATCCGGCCGGAACGAGGAAGATGGTCAGAACCACCGACAATGCCAGTCCACCGATCAGCGCTTGAGCCAGCGGCGCGTAGGCTTCGCTGCCTTCCCCCAGCTTGAGAGCCATCGGCAGCAATCCTATGAGCGTTGCCAGCGAGGTCATGAGAATTGGCCGGAGACGCACCCGGCAGGCTGTGACGATCGCTGCCTGCACTTCCATCCCCTCCTTCAGCAGGTGATGAGCAAACTCAACGATCAGAATGCTGTTGGTAAGCACGATCCCGGCCAGCATCACAACTCCCATGAGCGACATGACATTGAGAGTCGTTCCCCAGAAGTAAAGCGTGATGAGCACGCCGGTGATGCCGGGCGGCAAGGCCAGAAGGATGATGAAGGGATCGAGACATGAACGGAACTGCGCCACAAGGATGAGATAGAGCAACAGGACTGATAAAGTGAGGCCGACAGCAAAGCTCCGGAACGACGCATACATGGAATTCACGCTTCCCGCCAGCGTTACGTCTACTCCCTCGGGCGGATTGCTTCGGTTCACAATTGCCTGAATGGCCTTCGTGACGCGCCCCAGATCCTCGGTTCGCGGACGGACATAAATATCCATCACGCGGCGGATCTGCGTGTGGTCCATCTCCGTTGGCGCGTCGAATGGCTGAATGTTGGCGACCATATCGAGCCGCGTGGGCTGTGTGATCCCGATTCCGTGCAAAGGGATGGCCCTGAGATCATTGATCGACTTCACCTGGTCTTCACGGTACATCACCGTCAGGAAATAGTTATTGCCGCTTTTCGGATCAATCCAGATCGACGGCGCGATCATCTGGTTCGAAGTCAGCGCGGTGATGACGTTAGAGACGACCTCCTGTTCACTCAAACCTAACTCGCTGGCCCGCATGCGGTCGATGGAGATGCGCAGCGACGGGTAATCGAGATCCTGTGGGATGTATACGTCGGCGACGTTCGGCACCCGGCGCACTTCGGCTGCGATCTTCGTAGCAGTCTCGTAATCGGCCGCCATATCGTTACCGATTACGCGGATATCGATAGGCGCCGGCGCGCCCATGTTCAGGACGCCGTCCACCAGGCTGCCGCTCGAGAAGAAGGTCTGCAGCTCTGGCATTTGCCGCGCCAGGGCATTCTTGACTTCGCGTATGTACGTGAAGCTGCTGGTCCTGTGGTCGGGAGTGAGAGCTACCTGGGTGAATCCTGTGTGGGTAGCGGAATTCGGCGAATAGAGAGCCGAGAAGCCAGGATTGACGCCGATATTCGAGACCGTCATTTCCATGTCGTGCGGGCTCACGATCTGGCGCACGATCTGCTCCACGCGAGCCGCTTCAGCATTGGTGTCGTCGAGCCGCGTGCCAGAGGGCGCCTTAAAGTTAATGACGAACTGGCCCGCATCCGTCCGCGGAAAGAATGACATGCCCAGTAACGGAAACAGTAGCAGGCTAGCCCCAAAACCCACTCCAAAGATTGCCAGAGTCTTCTTCGGGGCTTCGAGCACTTTGCCAACAGCGACGTCATACTGCGCCAGCATCGCATCAAACGAGCGGCTGAAGCCTTGGTTAAATCGAGTCCACAGCCCCAGTGAGCGGTCGTGTTCTTCTTCCGCCGCTTCGTGCGCACGAATGAATCGCGCGCAGAACAGCGGAACGACAGTCATGGCGACGAAGAACGATGCAAACAGAGAGATGACTACCGCGATTGCGAGAGCCGAAAAGAGAAACTTGCTCACGCCGTAGAGCATCGTGACGGGGAAAAAGACGACCACCGTCGTAAGCGTTCCGGCCAATACCGGAAGCGCAACTTCGCGGCCGCCCTTCTCTGCAGCTACCGCCGGAGCTTCGCCGCCCTCCAGGTGACGAAAGATGTTTTCGAGAACCACGACGGAGTTGTCGATGAGGCGGGAGAGCGCGAGCGCCAGACCGCCAAGCACCATGCTGTTCACTGAGCTGCCAGCGAGCCGCAGGACAATGAATGTCGCCAACAGCGACAGCGGGATGGAAAAAAACACTGCCACTGTCGCTCGGACGCTGCCCAAGAACAGCAAAATCATCAGGCAGGTAAGGAATAGCCCGATGCCGCCTTCGTGAAGCAGCGTTTCAATCGCGGTCCGAACGAACCGCGCCTGGTCAAACACCACAGCCGTCCTGAGCGAGGATGGCACATCGTAGAGCTTTTTCAGCGTGGAGCGCAACCCGTCCACGATAGAGATGGTGTTGGCATCTGCTCCACTTTTGAAGATGGGAATGTAGACGGAGCGCTGCCCATTAACGCGGACGATGTTGTATTGGCGGCCGAATGCGTCCTGCGCCGTGGCCACATCGCTCACGCGGACGGGCGACTGGCCGACGGTCTTGATCGGCACTTGCGCGATGTCTGCTGGCCCATTCAGCATCGAATTCGTATAAATGTCGTAATCGTAGCGGCCAATCTGCGCATCGCCCGCCGGTAGAATTACGTTGGCTTGGTTGATGGCGCGCACCACATCCATTGCACTTAGCTGGTTTGCTTCCAGCTTGTATGGATCGGCAAAAATCTGGATCTGCCGCCAGGTGCCGCCGAACGGCTGAGGCACTGAAGCGCCTGCCACGCTGGCCAGTTGATTGCGGACATAGTTCTGTCCAATGTCCTTGAGCTTGCTTTCGCTCAGTCCGGATCCGGTCAGCGTCACCAGCGCAACTGGAACATTCGAAGCATCCTGCTTCAAAATGATCGGCGGATAGGTGCCAGGCGGCATATCCTTCAAATCGCTCATCGCGAGCGAGGAAATGGAGGCAGCCGCCGTATCCGGATCGGTTCCGGCGCGAAAGTAGATTTTGATCAGGCTCACGCCGGGCAGCGAGCGCGATTCCATGTGATCGATGCCGCTGGCCAGTGTGAACTGCCGCTCCAGATGGTAAGTAAGGTTCGTCTCGATCTGCTGCGGCGGCATGCCGGAATAGAAGGTCGCCACTGCCACCACTGGCAGTTTGATGGGCGGGAACATGTCCACCGGCATCTGCGTGACGCTCACCACGCCCAGAATCGCCACGACCAGGCACAACACCACGATCAGGTATGGATTGCGAATGGAGAATCCTGACATGCCTGCGACTGCTTCCTCTCGTTTTCACTGCCGGCCGGCAACGCCGGCCGATTCGTAGGCCGCGGGAACAGCGCGTACCTGTTCTCCATCGGCGAGCCCGCTGTGCCGTCCCACAATTACCTCATCGCCGGCTTTCAATCCGCTCAAAATCTCAATGCGGCTGGCCGTCTCCAGGCCCGTGGTCACCGGAGTCAAATGCACAACACCGGTGCGCACAACCCACGCCTGCTCCGCACTGGTTCCGATTCCATCCACGGCGTCCAGCGGGACGCTCAGCGCGTGCGGGCGCACGCCCAGATGCAGGTGCACCTCCGCGTACATCCCTGGAATCAGCGATCCGTCAGGGTTCGGCACGTCCACCTCGGTATTCATGGTGCGAGTGGAGAACTGCACCGAATCGGCAAAGCGCGTCACCATCCCTTTCAGCCATCGCCCAAGACTCACCACATTCACGTCTACCGGCTCTCCGTTTCGAATCCCGCCTGCATCGCTCACCGGAACCGGCAGGATCAGCCGCAGCAGATCGTTTTGCGCCAGTGTGACCACCGGCATGGCCTGTGTCTGCGAGGAGATGCCCGCCTGAATCATGGATCCAGTATCTGCGTAGCGCTTCGTGATCACTCCTGTGAAGGGCGCGCGGATGGTCGCGTACTGCACCATCGCTGTCGCCCGTGAGTACTCCGAATCGGCCTCAGCCTTCGCGTCCTCGGCGGCTTTCAAAGCAGAAACTGCGCTCGCCTCTTGGGCTTCCGCTTCGGCTTGCCGTGACTGCGCCACGTCGACGTCCTGTTTGGGCACCAGCCCGCGATCCTTCAGGGCCACATCTTCAATGCGGTCGAAAGAAATTTTCGCGATACCCTCCGCGGCCTTCGCACGCTGCACGTCAGCCTGCGCGGTTACTACATCCGCCTCCGCGGCCGACTCACCGGCTTTGGCTCTTACCATGTCGTCTTCGATCTCTGGAACCTCGAGCGTCGCGAGCACCTGGTTCTGGCGCACATGATCGCCAATATCCACATTGATCGTCTTCACGTAGCCGGCCACCTTGGCCATCACATCCACTTCCTGGTAAGGGTGAAACTCGGCCGTGAGCACAACATCGTTTTCCAGGCTTGCATAGTATGCGGTGGCAACCGGAACATACGGCGCCGGCGCCGGCGGATCCGGCTTCGGCCCGCAGGAGCTCAGCAGGACCATTCCCGCCGCGACAACTCCGCCAATAGCCACTTTCCTCGCGGGTATCATAGGCAGACCTTCTCAGTTCAATTGACCTGTTGTGAAATCGAGCTGGGCGCGCCGGGCCAGATAGCTATAAACTGCATCGGCCGCATCAATTTCCGCAGACGTTTCGTTCAGTTGGGCCTCGTTCAGCTCAACAATGCTGCCCAATCCAGCCTCATAGCGATCATGCGCCAGCCTCAGCGCCTCTTTGCTGGTGCTCACCATCCGGTCTGTAACAGCAATGCTTTGGTAAGCTTCGCTGGCACGGTACCAGGCATCGCGCACCTGCTCGCTCACCTCAAGGCTCAACTGTCGCGCGTCCTGGGCTGTTGCTGTTGCCTCGTGCGCGGCCTGGGCGCGTTCGGCAGCAAACCGGCCGCCATTAAAGACAGGAATGTTGAGGTTGAATCCAGCAGCGGCATAGCTGTCGTGAAGGGTGTAATCGTGATAGGGAATCTGTCCGGCCGCTGCGAGAACGTTCAGAGTCGGATAAGACAATCGCCGTTCCGCGGCCGCGAACCGTTCCGCGGCATGTTGCTGCTCTTCGGCAGCGCCCAGGTCCGCACGCTGCTCCTGCGCTTGCCGCAACAGGTCATCAAGAGCGGGCGGAAGTGGCTCGCTGGAGGGCGCCACATCGCTAAGCGCCGCCGAGACAGGCTGCTGGAGTCCCATAGCTGTGGCCAGTCGCGCGCGCTGCTGCCCGACTGCGCTTTGCGCCTGCACCACAGCCAGTTCCGTCTGGTTCACCAGCACTTCGGCAAATTGCACGTCCAGCGTAGACCGCAACTGGCTTTTTGCCAACTCGGTGAGTTGTCGAGCAACCAGTTGCCGATTGGCCAGAGCAGCCTCGGCCGCGCGCAGCACGGCCTCCGCCCCCAGCACTTGGTAGTACGCGTCACGAACGTTCAATCGAACCTGCGCGTGAGTGAGCGTAGCCATATCCTGCTGCGCCGCGGCCTGGTCCCGCGCCTGTGATGCCAATGCGCTGGTGCGGCCAAAATCAGTGACCAGCTGCGTCAGGTTTCCGCCATAGGCGAACCGGTCTGAGATGGACGATGTCGTAATGTTCCCTGCCGCTATAGCTGTGCCTGGATCGGCAACGCGAACTCCTGTCGCATTAAAGCCGATTGTCGGGAAATATCCCGAGCGGGTTTCGTGAATCTGTTCTTCTACAGCGCGCGCACGCTGCATTGCCGCCAGCATGCGGGGTTGGTTGGCAAGAGCCGTTGCCTCCGCCTGCGCCAGCGTCAGCGCCTGACTTGGCGCAGCGGAGTCCTGCCCCTGCGCCCACACCAAAGGCAGCCCTGAACCCACCAAAAGGCAGGCAATGCACCGTCGAAATGTCACTACCCAATCACCTTTTCCGATGTCGCGATGTTCCTCAGAATATTCGTCGGGTGCGCTTCGACCAGTCCGTCTGTCACCATCGGCAGTAGCTCGTCCAGAATGGCGTCCACCTTCGATTTACTCTCGATGAAGTAGATGATGACAGGCAGATGCAGCCCTTCTACGTCCCCGGCGCCGCTCGTGTGCAGTTGCCTGTGAGCGCCGTACCCAGCAAATGCCTGAATCGCGGTAGCTCCTTCAATCTCCTTCCGCCGGAGAAAAGCTAGAATGTCATCCACAAGAAAGCCGCTGGCCGCCCCGGTGTCGCGATTCAGATGAATCGTCACCTTGAGCGCCGGCCCGGTCTTCAACATCTTTCAGGTCTCCTGTTCGTGAACCACATGACAACCGGCCCGCGAACGCTATCGTAATGCAACGTTCTGTTCTCGAGGCAGCACTTCGAGCAAGGCCGTTGAATTCTTCCATATCTTGGGTGATTGGTGCGTGGATACCAGGGTCAGCGTAGATGGATGCGCCGAAGAACCGACCTCCTCAGCGGACGTTTGATCAAAGCCGTACAACCCGCAGGCGGAGGCGGAATAAATCCCCACCGAAACCTCAACCGAACTTCCGTCGCAAGCGCCGTTCGCGATCAAGTGCGCATACACGCCGCCATGCCGGCTATAGGCAACGACATCGCCATCTTCATTTTTCACCGGCGCATTCCACGGATACCTCTGGTCCCCCCCAACCTGCACCGTGGCCCCGGATGGATCGATATCATGATTGATAGGAATCCGTGCGTCTTCACTCACGATTGGAGAGGCCATCGCGCGCACCGTCACATCGAGAGGCGCCGCTTGACTCTGAATCTCGATAGAGTCGAACCGAATGGAAAGAACGGATGCTCGTTGCCGCGCGTAAGGCGTGGTGTCATATTCGAAAGGCTTCGCCGCGATCACGTGCCCGTTGATCCTGGTCCCTTTGGGGATGACTTCGCTTTCGCCCAGACGAACGATCTGCGTGGTCCTTGCAGTCACCGAATCGCCAGCGTGTGCATTTTTAGCGCTGATGCTCTTCGTAAACACGATCGGGAAGGTCGTCGGCGCATTCACGACAATCGTTTTAGGATGGACGGTCTGTGCGAAGACGGCCGAGGTCATCACAATCAAAACAGCCAAGAGTTTTGAATTTGGCATGGGGTTAAGAACCCTCCGATCTACTCGGAGTGAATCACCTCTTTGGCTTACACAAACCTGACAAGTTTCTGACATTCTCGCCTCGCCCGCTTGTCGATCGGATGTCGTTAAGGAATGATGAGAATGGAGCAAACTGGGATATGGCCGCCCGCCCTAAAATCCTGATCATCGAGGACGACCGGAGAATGTCGGATGCTCTTGTCTCCGGGATTGAGGCTGCAGGCTACGATGTCAACGCTGCAGGCACCGCGGAAGAAGGATTTTTCCTCCTTCATCAATGCCATCCTGACCTGCTGCTCCTCGACCTCACACTCCCTCAGCGCAACGGACTCGATATCCTACGGCAAATCCGCAGCGAAGGAACCGATGTGCGCGTCCTGATCCTTACCTCGCACAACACCGTTGAGGATCGGGTAACTGGTTTGCGCACCGGCGCGGACGATTTCCTCGGCAAGCCATTCTCCTTCGCCGAACTGCTCGCGAGGATCGATGCTCTTCTGCGCCGCATTCTGCAGCCCCCGGCATCGACCAACCTCACAATCGGCGACCTTACGTTGGAGACGAAAACGAGAACGGCCGCCCGCGCCGGCGAGCCGCTCGAGCTCACCGCGCGCGAGTTCGACCTGCTTCTGTATCTGGCTGAAAACCGCGACCGGACAGTCTCACGCGAAATGCTTGCTAAAGATGTGTGGCGCGAAACCTCGCGATATACACCGATCGACAACGTCATCGATGTGCAGATCGCCCGGCTACGCAAGAAAATCGACGACCCCTACCCCATCAAGCTTCTACAGACGGTTCGCGGAATCGGCTTCAGCCTGCGGGAGCCACAGCCCTGATGCCCTCGCCCCTCCGCCTGCGTACGAGATTGACCGTCTGGTATGTCTCAGTCCTTGCGGTGCTGCTGCTACTGTACGCAGCCCTTGTATTCGCATTCCAGTATGCCGTCCTCACCCGGCAGATGTTACACGACGAGGTGCAGGACATCGTGACAGCAGAGGGGCTGCTCTATTTCGATCACCATGGAATTCTCGAACTCCAACAGAATTATTATTCTCGTCCCCAATCGCATTTGCTCGTCGATCGGCTCATGGAGGTTCTCGATCTTTCCGGACGGGTTCTCTATCAGAGCTCCAATCTCCACGGGATGCCGCTCGGAGGTCGGTTACAAGATGGAGAAGGACAGACGGGATTCAATGAGCGCATCGTGCGCTTGCAGGATGGAACTCACGCCCTGATCGTCAGCCATATTCACGCTATCAACGGGACAACCATGGTTATCCGCCTCGGGTATAGTCTTGTTCCCCTACGTGAGCGGATGCTTCAGTTTCTGATTCTGCTGCTGATTGCGGCGCCCATGGCCCTGGTCGTTGCCGGTGCTGCCGGGCAGGTGATTGCCAGACGCGGTCTGCGGCCACTGGAGAAAATGGCCGCTCACGCAGAAGGCATTACAGCCAGCAACCTCGATGATCGCCTTCAGATCGACAATCCGAATGACGAACTCGGCCAAATGGCCCGCGCCTTCAATCACCTCCTCGAGCGTCTCGAGCAGGCTTTCCAGCAGATGCGTCGCTTTACAGCCGATGCTGCACATGAGCTGCGCACTCCGCTAGCCTCCATCCGAACGATGAGTGAGGTTGCCCTAGAGCAAAGCCCCAGCAAACTCCAATACAACGACGCACTGGCCAACATCCTCGAGGAAACAGCGCGCCTGAATGAGACAATCGACGGTTTGCTATTGCTGGCGCGTGCCGAGACAAGCCAGCCCGGCCTTGAACAAATCGACTTTCCGGTTCGTGAGCTTGTAGACGAGGCGCTGAGCGTTCTCAGCGTACTGACGGAGGAGAAGCAGATCACAATCGTTCAGGAGAATGATTCGCCGGGAAACTGGATTGTTCGCGCAGACCGCGTGCTGCTGCGCGTCGCTTTCATGAATGTGCTGCATAATGCTGTCAAGTTCTCCCCGCGCAATTCCGTTCTGCGGATTTCGTGGACGCACCGGAACGGCAACGTTCGGATCGCTTTCCAGGATCAAGGCCCTGGCATCGCACCTGAGGAACGGGAAAAAGTTTTCGAGCGCTTCTTCACAGGCAGAACTCCTGCGACTGTATCGGGAACCGGGGCAGGCCTGGGGCTCTCCATCGCCAGGTTGATCGTCGATCGAGCTGGCGGACACATCTGGTTCGAGCCCGTGCAGTCCGGAGCGCGATGCGTGATGGAGTTCCCAGGCGGCGCGCCGACCTTTCAAACATAGGCTGAAACCGGTAATCGGCGCCAGACCGGCTTAGCCGCGGCCTCCGAATCAATCGATGGTGTTGGAACCTGTCCCCAAGGATTTCAACTGTTGCCATCGGGGCAAGTCACTTATTGACGGTGGTCTGGGCGCCGGGAAGTCAATTGATCAAACCGTGGTCTCTTACCCGCCGCGGTTAATCCCCAGTGACATGTTGGGGAACGAGAGGTTGGAGCGAAGATTTCTGGGTCGAGCTGGGGCCCGATATCAAGTTCGATCAAGATCCCAACTCATATGCCTCAATGGAAGGTACTCGAAACGGCGATTCTATGGTGCTTTGCAGGTACAGTTAAGTCTCCTGGTCCGAAGCCCACTAGGGTCCGGGTTTGCGGGCCAATGAACCTGCAATCGTGGCGAGCCCGTCAGTGGTGGGCACAGTTAGAGGATCAACTGAGATGAACAAGCGGAGGGAGTAAAGATCGGCGGGAGCGGACGGATGCGTCGAATAGGCGCTATATTCGACGCACACGATGCGTAGAATAAAAGCAGGGACCTATATCCACGAGCGGAAGGAGTGGCCGGGCTTCCGCTGGGACCAAGCGCGGATCGCCGCACGCCTTGTCGATATCAGGCACTGGCAGGGGCGTCTCATCGGCCGTATGGAAAGCCTCGGCTTTCAGCTAAGGGCGGAAGCCGTCCTGAACACGCTGACCGAGGATGTCCTGAAATCGAGCGAGATCGAGGGCGAGACGCTTGACCGCGACCAAGTACGTTCCTCGATCGCGCGCCGCCTGGGACTCGAGCTCGGCGGGCTGGTGCCTGCGGACCGGAACGTCGAGGGCGTTGTCGAGATGATGCTCGACGCGACGCAGCGCTACGCCGAGCCGCTGACGGGCCGACGCCTGTTTGCCTGGCACGCGGCCTTGTTCCCGACCGGCCATAGCGGGATGTCGAAGATCAAAGTGGGGACCTGGCGCGATGATGCGAAAGGGCCGATGCAGGTCGTCTCGGGTCCGATCGGGAAGGAACGTGTACACTACGAGGCTCCCGTGGCGGATCGGCTGCGCGACGAAATGAAGAAGTTTCTCGACTGGTTCGAGAAGGATCACTCGACCGACCTCGTGCTCAAAGCCGGGGTCGCGCATCTCTGGTTCGTAACGATCCATCCGTTCGACGACGGTAACGGGCGCATCGCGCGGGCGATTGCCGACGCGGTGTTCGCCCGTTCGGAAAACACATCGCAGCGGTTTACAGCATGTCGGCGCAGATCCGGCAGGAACAGAAGGCCTATTACGACTTCCTCGAAGCAACGCAGAAAGGCGATCTCGACATCACGCACTGGCTGGAGTGGTTTCTCGACTGCCTTGGCCGAGCTTTCGAGCGGTCCGAGACGATCCTAGGCTCCGCCCTCGACAAGACGCGGTTCTGGGACCGTTTTGCCAAGGTGAAATTCAACGAGCGACAACGAAATATGGTCAACCGCCTGCTCAATGGCTTCGAGGGCAAGCTGACCTCTTCGAAATGGGCCAAGCCCGCCAAATGTTCCCACGACACAGCGCTGCGCGATATCGAGGACCTGGTCCGCAAGGAGTTCCTACGAAAAAGGGTGACGGTTCATGGTAGCGACGGATTAGCGTCATAACATCAGCTGTCCCCCGTTAACCTCGATGGTCTCTCCGACCACGTAGCTGGCTGCGTTCGAAGCAAGGAAGGCGATGACGCTGGCACACTCGGCTGGCGCGCCCACTCGACCGAGTGGGATCGACCTGACGAAGTTGGCTATCATCTCGGGCGTGGAGAAGACGGTATGGAAAGGAGTGTCGATCACTCCCGGCGATACGCAGTTGACGCGAACGCCGTAGGGCGCAAGCTCTTTGGCAAGAGACTTCGTGAAGACCATGAGGCCGCCCTTGGCAACCGCATAGGGCCCGGCTCCAGGACCGCCACCATTGCGGCCGGCGATCGAACCGATGTTGATGATGGCACCGGATCTGCGCTCGATCATGCCGGGAGCCACTGCCTGTGAGCACAGAACCGCGCTCTTCAAGTTGAGGTCCATGACATGGTCCCACCGCTCGGGGGTTAACTTCGCGATGGGAAGACGTTCGACGAGAGATCCCGCATTGTTGACGAGAATATTGATGGGACCAAGTTGATGCGCCACCTGTTCGACCAGGTGGTCGACGCCGGCAGGCTGCGCAAGGTTTGCGCGACAGAGAATTGCCTCGCCACCGGCCGCTGCGATCTCGTTCAATACCGATTCCGCTCCCTGAGAGTTATTGTGGTAGCCGATGGCGACACGCGCGCCCAGTTCAGCAAAGAGGATGGCGGTCGCGGCGCCGATGCCGGATGAAGCACCGGTAACAAGAGCAACTTGATTAGACAGATCCAGATAATTGCGCATTCGATTCTCCTTCATGTTTAAGGGGTAGCCCTTGGCTGCGCTGCGGCGGGCTTCGCCCGGCCAAGCTCCAGAACGGAGATGGGCCGGACTCTGCCGCCCAACGCAAATAACACTGCTGTTGCAAGAATGGGCAGAATACCCGCCGCGATCAGGACGGGCATGTAGGAAAAGTGGTCGACAACGAGGCCGGTAATCTGCGTGAGCAGCATCGCTCCCAACCCTGCACCGACACCTCCGAGACCCATGACGGAGGCTACTGCGCTTTGCGGGAAGTAGTCGCTGCAGAGCGTTTGTACGTTGCCAATCCAGCTCTGAAAGCCGAAGAGCACGACGGCGATGAGGGCCAGGGCAGCAGAAGAGCTGTGAGCAAAAGCCGCCGGTACTCCGCCGAACATGAGTATGGTGGCTCCAGCGATGGTTAGTTTTCTGGCGCGGTTGACCGACCAGCCGGAGGCAATCAGACGTCCGGAGAGCCAGCCGCCGAAGAGGCTGCCGGCATCGGCGGCAACAAAGGGTATCCACGCGAACATGCCGATCTGCTGAAAGCTGAAGTGGCGGACGCGGAAGAGGTAGAGCGGCAGCCAGGTGATGTAAAACCACCAGACAGAGTCCCCGAAGAAGCGGGCCAGAATGACCGCCCAAGCCTCGCGGCGACGCAGAATATCTTGCCATTGGACTGTCAAGCCGGGAGCAGGCAAATTGCGATCGCTCTGAATGAGGGCCAGCTCAGCGGCCTGAATCCCGGATTTGTCCTCGGGTGTCGAGTAAGTCGATATCCAGAGAAAGAGCCATACGAGGCCGAGGAGACCGACGGCGACAAAGGTCGAGCGCCAGCCGAATCGTAGCTCAATCCAGATGAGCAGCGGTGTGGCGATGAGGGTTCCGAGAGCCGTGCCACTGTTGCAGATGCCCATAGCGAGGGCACGTTCGCGGACCGGGAACCATTCGGCGATGGCCTTGGCTGCACCGGGCCAGGTTCCACCTTCGCCGAGACCCAGGAGGAAGCGCAGCGAATCGAGGCCGACCAGTCCGCGCGCGAAGACATGCGCCATCGAGCAGACGGACCATGCGGCTACGGTGATGATGAAGCCCAACCGGGTGCCAATGGCGTCGAAGAGCCAGCCAGAGAAACCCTGGCTGATGGTGTAGGCCACCAGAAACGAAGTTGTTAACGAGGCGAACTGCGCGCTGGATAGATGCAGCTGAGCCGTAAGGACGGGACCGAGAATCGCGACCGTGAGACGGTTGAGGAAATTGATGAGAGCGCAGGAAAAGAGCAGCGCGGCGACCCACCAGCGAAGACCGATGCGTCGCATGGTGGGAGCTTTGCGATATTCGATTGACGGAGAGCTGGCCATCAGGAATACACAGCGATCGGTGGGGACTGCGACAAGCGTTTGCAGGACCGGCGCCTCAAGAGGACCAGCCCTGCAGGAGATATGCGCACTGCCTATTTACCATCCGCACCAAAACTTGCCTCGACGGTCGTGATGGAGTACGGAGAAACAGGAATCTCCACCTCGCGGCCGCCCTCCTGAAGAGCGAGAGAATGCAGAGTCTTTTCCATCAGGTTTGTCTCTGCGGCAGAGGAAGCGGCCTGCGGCAGTTGCAGCCGAACGTTTGTAGACTTCCCGTCGAATTCATAGAAGCGAACGATCAGGGCATCGCTGTCCTCTGCCTTCTTGATGGCCGTGATGATCGCGTTCGCGGGTTCGACACTGACAAAGGAATGATTTGTCGGCCAGGTTCCGGCATGAGGTTCCGCCTCGACGGGAATGAGCGGATAGTTCAGATCATAGCCTTGGCGCATAGTTCCGCCCTGCTGCCAGTTGCCGGCATGCGGATAAAGCGAGTAAGTGAACTCGTGATAGCCCTGATCGGCGAAGCGGCCATCGGGCGCGGGCATCGTGGGCGAGCGCAGCAGCGACAGGCGGATGACGTTGTTGAGCGCATCGTAGCCGTATTTGCTGTCGTTTAGGAGGCTGACGCCTTCTGCAGAGTCGGAAATATCGCCCCAGCGCTCCGCGGGCACTTCGAACATCGCCTTTTCAGCAGGCGTGATGCGCGTGGTGGGGCGCTCGATGGTTCCAAAGGGAATCTCGAAGGTGGCTTTGGTGACGTGGACATTGACCGGAAAACCGACCTTGAGAAGGATGTGCTGCTCGTGCCAGTTCACCCGGGTCCGCACATCGATGCGGGGGACGTGGGGCTGAAAGACGAGGTCGCGGATAAAGTCGGAGTTCTGGAAGTGGTTGCGGATTTCGATGACGGCGCGCTCCGGCCCATTCTCGATCAGCTTCACCGATTCCGGATCCTTCAGGTCCCAGCTCTGGCCGTTGAAGGAGATCTCCCATGCATCCTGACGGGCAGGTTTGTCGACAAAGGTTTGCAGTAGGCCACCGCAGCCACCCGGCGCTACCGTTTCCTTGCCGGAGGCCTTGTCGATGAGGCTGGTGATGCAACCGGTCTTTGGATCGATCTGGACGCGGAAGTATTCATTCTCGACAGTCATTCCGTTGACTTTGAGCGAGGAGTGGGCGGGCTGAGCATGTTGAACAGCGCGAACATGGATGACGCGGTAGCCGAGCGATGGGACATCCGGAACCATCACATCGAGATGTGTGCGCTCGGTCGCGGGATCGGACGAGAGCACCTGTGCGAGCAGCGGCTTGCCGGCATCGTCGACGGCCTCCAGTTCCTGGCCGGAAGCAGGAGTGTGCACCTCGACCGTTACCGGCGCAGTGCGCGCCCAGGAGAGGGGATTGAAAACCACGACGGGAACACCGGCGCCGCGCGTATCGATGTTGGCGGTGAGGTTATTGAGCGAATCGCCGAGCAGCTTCCCGCTCTCCAGGCTCGCCTCATTTAAATTGCGCAGAGCCTCGACATAGTTGTTGCCCACGCCAGACCCGGGCATGACGTCGTGGAAGTCGTCGAAGAGGAGCTTCTTCCAGATTCCTTCAAACTGCGTATTGGAGTAAGGCGTTTTGACGGTCAGAAAAGACAGCGCGGTGAACTTCTCGGCATTTTCGAGCTGTTCTTCGTTATGACGGATCTGCTTCTTGGTTTCGGACTGGGTTGTGTAACAGCCGCGATGGTATTCGAGGTAGAGTTCGTTGTTCCAGACGGGCAGCTTCAAACCGTCCGTGGCGATGGCGTGCTCCACATCGTCAAAGAAGGCGCGAGCGGTGCTGAATTCTGCTTTGGGGAAAATGGTTGCCGGTTTCTCAAGATGGAGGGCCTCATCGAGCTCCTGCCGCGTGGGGCCTCCGCCGTGGTCGCCGACGCCGTAGAGTTGCATGATCTCGGGGAAATGCGTGGAAGGAACATAGGTAGCGATATCGTTGGCGAGGCCGACGGGTTCGGTGGTGCCGTTATAGATGTGCGGGAAGTAGGTAAGCACATTGCTCCCATCGGGAGACTGCCACCAGAACAGCTTGTACGGGAAAACCGTCGTGTCGTTCCATGAGAGCTTCTGTGTCACGAAAGAGTCGAAGCCGGACTTGCGATAGATCTGCGGCAGTTGCCAGGTATAGCCAAAGCTGTCTGGGTTCCAGCCCACGGTAACGTTGACACCAAATTCATGCTGAAAAAACCTCTTGCCGACGAGAATCTGGCGGACAAGGGATTCGCCGTCGGGCATGTTGAGGTCGGGCTCGACCCACATGCCACCCACCAGCTCCCATCGTCCTTCCCGGACGCGCTTCTGAATCTCGGCGAATTCATCGGGATATTTGTCGCGAAGCCATTCGTAGTCGCGAACGCTCGACTGGGTATAGGTGAAACCTGGGTATTCGTCCATCAGTTGCAGGGCAGTACGGAAAGTATCACGAACGACGCCTACGGTTTCCGACGCTGGCCAAAGCCATGCCATGTCGATATGCGAATTACCCACCAGACGGACCGTGAACTGCTTCATCCAGGCATTGATTGGCTGCATATCCTGCTCGGCAGCGCCAAGCGAGCGCGTAAAGGCCGCCTGATCGCCGCGATCCAGAGCGGAGAAATCGATATCGTGGACCGCCTTGTCGAGCTGCTGCAGGCGCTGTTCCTGGCCATCGGGAAAGCCGCTGATGGCGGCCTCTGCTGTCTGCACCTCGCTGCGGACGACGCCGGGGTCGGGCTGGTCCGGGTGGTCGACGAGGATTGTGGCTCCGAGGAAGCGGCTCTCTTCGCTGTGAAACGGCACCCGAATGGCGATCTGAAAGGTCTGGCCGGGGACAGCCTTTTCCGTCAGCGGTATCGGATCCAGCGTGCTGCCGTCTCCCTGCGCCACCAGGCCGCCATTGACGAAGACGCGGCCGTCGGTGGAGAAACGCACCGCAAGCTGCAGTCTGGCCCCGGAGATGTCCTGGCCGGCCGCGGCTGGGGGCACCTCAAAGGTCACGCGATACCAGCCCTGAGACGCGCCGGAATCGGAGGCACTGCCGGACCGGCTCGAGTAGTTCACGCTGACCGTTTGCCAGGAGGTGTCGCCGAGGGCAGGATCTTCGCCATGGGGGATATCGGCGGGGTGGAAGCGCCACGTGGGCAAAGGCAAGGAAGTCATCGAAGCGAGACGCGCCATCTGCGACGGATAACGTTCGTGCCAATTGATGGGCGGATCGCGATGCTGCGCAATCGCCTGAGCAGAGAAGATGCCGCAGAGAGCAAGGATGGACAGCGTGTCTTTCCAAGGACGCATAAGCTATTCAGTTCCTTCCAATGTGCAAAAATGAGCGAGCTGAGATGCTGGGCATTTCTGCGTTGTGCGTCAGCCCGGCAGCGATTCCTCGGGACATCCGCAGGACCCACGAAGATGAAGAATTGTTGAGAGAACGATGTTCTGACGGGGAAGGTGCGTTCCGCCTTCCATTCGCGTGAAGAGCAGCTCCGCCGCACGCTGACCAAGCTCAGCAGCGGGCTGACGAACGACGGTGAGACTAGGCGTTACGATTTCCGCGAGATCGAAATCGTCGAATGAGATGAGTGCAATGTCGCGACCCACCTGCACGCCCAGATTCCGAAGGGCGCGGAGGACGGCCATGGTGGTGATTCCGTTGAGCGTCAGGATGGCTTCGACCTTTTCACTCCCACCCTTCACCAGACCGCGGATCACGTCGTCCGTGAGCTTGCTTTCGTGATCGACCAGGCAAGTCTGCTTCTTCAGCCGCGCGCGTTTCATGGTGCTGATGTATCCGGCAACGCGCTCTGCGCCGGTATAGAGATGGGCGCGGGCTCCGATGGCCAGAATGCTTCGGTAGCCGTGCGAAAGCAAATGTTCCGTGGCCTCGCGCACGGCATCGCGATTGGTCACGGTGATGCTGTCGATCTCCGTACCGCTGAAGGGGCGATCGAAGGTGACAATCGGAATCCCCGCGGATACAAAGGATTCCGCGGTGTTCCGCCTTCCGTCTGCGGGAGCGATGATCAGACCGTCTACCTGGCGGCGCACCAGCGTTTCCAGTTCCTCCCTCTCTAGCGCCTCATCGCCCCCCGAGCTGGTCATGATCACGACATGGCCCCGGCCGCGGGCCACCGCCTGAACGGCCTGGACGGCCGAGGCGCTGAAAGGATCGGCGAGGTTGGGCACGACCATCCCGATAACCGCTGATCTCCTACCCTTGAGACTGCGGGCTAACTCGTTGGGACGGTATCCAATCCTGAGCATGACGGCGCGAACCCGCCGCGCGGTCGCTGGAGCAGTCCCAGCCTCATCGTTCAGAACCCGGGATGCTGTCTTCAGCGAGACATTCGCCTCGCGCGCGACGTCGATAAGAGTGGGACTGCTGGTCTTTCTGATCATTATTCGGCAGTTCTCGCTCTGGCGCCGCACCGAGCCCGCCGGCCGCTCCCGGCAGGGATATTGGAATTTGGCAGCGGCTCAGACAACGATGTCGTAACTGCGTCCACACTATGCCCCGTGTTGGCTGCTTGTCAACTTCCCGTTCTCACGGAGCAGCGGCGGGAAGAATTACCGGCAATCATGTCTGATCCCCAATGTATCGCTGCATTTTCGAATTGCTCGCCCGGCCTGTTCGGTGCCCCTCCAGGAATCTCTGGCGCGACGGAGTCTTCTTCCTGGACAACCCTTAAAGCGCAGCTTGGTGTTTGTGTCGTTTCTACGACAACGTTGTCCATCGATGAATCCGAGTGGCCTACCCGATCTCGTGTGCCAGTGAAGGGTTAGTCTAGCGCAGCGGAATGTCCTCAGTTTTCCAGAAGGCGTCTCTCACCCTAGTACCTGATCGCGATAGGCAGGAGACAATTTTGATCACCATGACGGCACTTCTGGCTCGTTGTCCGTCTTGTTTATGGACGTTTCAAAAATCTGAAGTAGAAGGCTGCGAATACCAAGACGATACCTATATTCACCGTCAGCCGTTCCCAGACATGGTTCCTGAAGAATAGGAAATCTACAGTGACCACAACGGCTATCAGCAGCAGTATGTAAAGGACGGTAGACGTGTGGTTTCCCATACAGTCTCCTCTTCAAGTATAGGTGCGATCCGGATCATGCTTTCCGTCGTTCTGCGGTCCGAATTGATGTCCGGAGGTCTCAGAGGATTATCTGCTGACCTCGAGGATCTGAAATAATCCCGGGATCATGGGTGGCCACTGTGTATTGCGCATCCTTGATGCGTGCCCAACGCAGGCCGAGGTTCTCGAGGTAGCGCTGGCCCGCCTCTGGCAGGGCGAAGGCTTGGCTCAGGGCGACTGAGCCAAGTCCTTCGGGATAATGGTGAAGCATTTGATGTGGTGCTTATGAAGGTGGACCACTTCATCCGGCCGGATGAGTTTGGCCTACCCGGCTATTGTGCCAGTGGAGAAAAGCGACACTGGCGCAAAAACACGGGGCAGACCAGTTCAGAAAATCCAGAGCCCATCAAGCATTGCTGTTAGCGGGAGTGGGTGCGAAACTCTCTGTTTCTAATCGTGCTATTCCAAAAGTGAATGCTTCCCCAAGAAGCCTTAACAGTGTCTATCGAGAGGCGTATCACTCGCTTTGATTTTCGATTTGAAGCTGAAACCGATTCCGGCAGGTTCATTCACGCGGAGAGAGAAGAGCTGTGTTCTCCTGGCCCGTGGAGAAATTTTCTGCACTGAAGCTAAGAAGAAGTGTTGATTATTGGAATCTCCGATGGAAACCTCCGTCGCAGCCTATAGGTTTTCTGAGCATCTTCGGCTACTGTGATCTTCGCAAGGATCTCGGATGAATTGAATGAATCGAGTTAATCAACGATCGCTATCTGGCTGTGATGTCAAATAACAGTTCTAATTGAGAGGTAGACGCATGAAAAAGCAGCTTTGCTTCATAACGCAGCTTTGCTTCCTAACATTGTTACTGGCAGGCTTACTGACGAGCCCGGCCTACGGTCAGGGAGGCACTACAGGAGCTATCAGCGGCATAGTCACCGATAATCAGGGCGCCGTAGTTGTAGGGGCAGATGTCAAGGCAACTCAGGTGACGACCGGCGTAGTGTACGACACAAAGACCAACAGCGCCGGTGTTTATACCTTCCCTTACCTGCGGGTGGGACAGTACGAGGTCCAGTTCAACGCCGAAGGCATGAAAGAGTCCGTTGTGAGCGGCATACTGGTGGACGAAAGCAATATCAGCCGCGCAGACGCTGTGCTTCAAGTAGGCAACGTGAGCCAGAGTGTACAGGTCACTGCCGAAGCCCCCCTCCTGGAGCAGGAATCTACGACAGTCGACGCCTCCGTGGACCAAAAACTAATTAATGATCTTCCGTCCGTTGCGGGCGGCGGCACGCGCGACCCCACTGCGGTGGCCAGTATCCTGCCGGGCGTGCAAACGCCGGGCGCTACGACCGGCCAGTCTTATGGTTCTCAGTTTGGGGTAAATATCGGCGGAGGCCAGCAGATGTCCACCGAGTTCCAGATGGATGGGATGGATGTGGCTTACGATGGTCTCCAAAACCCCGTACCCCTGGATATGCGGCCGGATTACGATCAGGTCTCCGAAGTGAAGGTGCAGGAGGGAGTGCCGAGTGCGGAGTTCGGGCGCACCGCGGGCGGCGTGTTGACTTATCTTTCCCGCTCCGGAGCCAACGACTTCCATGGCGATGCAGGGGGCTTCATCAAAAACACGATTTTTGACGCCACGCCCTACAATTCCACAGTCAAGGGCGTCGACCAGCAGTGGGAGATGCCGCTTTCCATCGGCGGGCCTGTTTGGCTCCCCAAGATCTACGATGGCAGAAAAAAGACCTTCTTCTTCTTTAACTTCACGGAATTCAAGGAGAGGGCCGGCGGCGAGCCGGAAACCGTTACGCTTCCCACCCAACTGGAGCGCAGCGGCAACTTCACGGATATCACCACTCCTATCTATGACCCGAACACAGGACAGCAGGCTGAATATAACGGCGTGAAGAACGTCATACCGCCCGGCGAGATAAGCGCCATTGCAACGGCGATCAATAAGTTTTACCCCGCCCCGCAGACCGGCAGCCTGACCGCCAATTACACGGGCATCGCGACGGCGGCGAGCCCGTCCATGGATGAGTTCGTCAGGGTAGACCACAGCTTCACAGAAAACAACCACCTTTTCGCCAGCTATCGGCATCGCAACGAGGCTCTCTATGTCGCCGAAGGCGGGCCGTTTGGGCCCACGCTGTCTGGGGACCCCTCACCGAGAACCGTGCATGAGGATACGGTCGCAGACGATTGGATACTCTCTCCGAGCCTCGTCAATCACATCGCGGTGGGCGACGTCGGTTTCTTTACCGCGCAGTTAAATAATCCGATAAATCCCACCTATTGGGTTCCTATCCCAGGTTCCTTCGGATCGGCTTTTCCCAGCTTCTGCTTCACTACAAATGGTTATACCGGGCTGGGCAGCGGTCTGGGTAGTTGCTCGCAGGCTCAGGTCAATTCCCAATTAGACCGGGACCGCGACGCTCAAGATACGGTTTTTTGGAACAAAGGTACTCATAGTGTGAAGATTGGAGTCCGGTATCTCTGGTTCCAGGATGCTGAGGACCAAACCAACGGCTTGAACGGTGACTACCAGTTCGCCAGCACGGAAACGGCACAGATTGTCAACGGCAGCCCGGTGTCGGGTACGGGCAACTCCTACGCCAGTTTCCTGTTTGGCGCGGTCGATTATGCCAGTATGGTCGACCCCGACAATTACGACTATCAACAGGGGTCATTCAGCGCGTACGCGGAGGACGGTTGGAAGATCAACCATAAGCTCAGCCTCAACTATGGTGTGCGATGGGATATCCAACCTGGCATGCACGAAATTCAAAACAGGATTTCGGAGATGAGCCCCACCACGCCCAACCCTGGTGCGAACGGCTTACCGGGCGCCTACATCTTCGCTCCACAGCAGCACGTTCGCAATTTCGTTCACACCTATTATGGCGCGTGGTCGCCTCGACTCGGCGTAGCCTACAGTCCCACTTCGAACCTTGTGGTCCGCGCCAGTGTCGGGACTCTTCTGGCGCCGCAGTATGCTGTCTACGGCGACTCTCTAGGCTTCAGCGGCGGCGACACCGTTGAGAGCCCCGGAGCCGGAGTTGCGGCAATGCAATGGGACAAGGGCTGGACCAATGTGACCAAGCCGCCGAGCTTCAGCCCAACGATCGCGAATGGCAGCAGTGCCACTACCGTTGACCCAAACGCCGATCATTGGCCATCTACCCAGATGTGGTCGTTGGATATTGAAAAATCCTTCGCCCGCAATTACCTGATCGATGTCGGTTACATCGGCCAGTCGACCCATCACATTGCCAACTCCGACGAGCCGTACAACCAGGTGAATCCAGGGTATCTTTCGCTCGGTTCCCTGCTACAGGACACCTTCGCGAAAAACTCCAGCGCCCTCAACGCGGCTGGGTTTTACGCTCCCTACCCCGGTTTCACCGGGACGCTGGCGCAGGCGCTCAAGCCCTTCCCGCAGTACCTCAGTGTGAGCGACCAGGGCGAACCGATCTTCGGCTCAAACTATGAAGCGCTGATGATCAAAGCGCAAAAGCATTACTCCAATGGACTCGAATTTCTGGTTTCCTACACCCTTTCGAAGTCGCTCAGCAATGTCCCGCTCAATGTCTTTGGATACATAGCCGGAGCGGCGGGACCGCAGAATGCCTACGACCTGAAAGCGGAGAAGTACCTGTCTCCCTATGACATTCCACAGGCTTTGGTGCCCACTTTCGTCTATGCGCTGCCGTGGGGCCCTGGACGCACATTCCTGAACAAAGGCCTCTTCGGCAACGTAGCGGGTGGTTGGGAGGTGTCGGGTATTCTGACTTACGACCGTGGAACACCGGTTGCGATTCAAGTTCCGAATACCCTATCGTTTCTCGATAACGGCCGCTTGAACGCCGACTATGTTGCCGGCCAGCCCATCGGTGAGTCACACGGGAAAATCCGTATAGCAAATACGGGCGGCGTAGCGGCGGGAACCGTAACGCTCAATCCGGCTGCTTTCACTGCCCCGCCGGCCTTCTCGTTTGGCAATTCGTATATCCTGCCCAGTACACGCACGGCAGGTTACGCGAATGAGAATCTATCCATTTTCAAGCGTGAGACGTTCCACGATAACTACGTATTCGAATTGCGCTTCGATATGATCGATGCGTTCAACCGCAACGAGCCAGGCGGGCTGGTCACGAATATAACTAATCAGGCGCAGTACGGCCAATATACCTCAACAGTCGATGGCCCACGAACCTGCCAGTTCGACACTAAGATCTCTTTCTGATGCTGTAAGTGATAGAATCCGTAAGCGTCAGCATTTGGAGGGGTGGTGAACCGATTGGGCATCGTAGCATTAGCCCTCTTGATTGCGCCACTCCTCCACGCCCAGGAGCCAGCCTCGTGTAAAAACGGGCTGGCTCGCTTTCAAGCCGGGGCCTATGCTGCGGCTCAAGATCTTTTGTGGGAGTGCATCCAGTCCGGGGCAGGAGATGGAAACGATGCCTTCTATCTTGCGCAAACTTATCGCCCACTAAAGAACTACGCATCTGGACTGGCGAGGGTCAACCAGATGCTTAAGGAGCTGCCGGACAACGTCGATCTGCTGTATATCGCGGCCTATCTTCACTATCGCCGCAATGAAACCAAAGATTCCATGATGTTAACGTCCCAGGCTTACCGCTTGGCTCCTAAGGATTGGCGAATTCAGCAGCTCTTCGCCCTCAACTACATCAGCTTCAATATGCTGGAAGCTGCTAAGTTGTCTCTTCAGAACGCGATCGCGCTCAAGCCCGACAACGCCGAACTCCAGTACCAGCTCGCCAGGCTGTACTTTACGCAGGGTAATTATGTCGCTTCTATCGAGGCGTCCAAGAAGGCACTGGCAATCTTTTCTGATTACCCTGAGGTCTATCACAACCTGGCGCTATGTTATGAGGGTACCGGCAATGTTGACCTGACCGAAAAGAATTTCGAGAAAGCCATCGAACTCGACCGGAAGTACAAGCGGCGGGACGAATGGCCTTTAGTCGATTTCGCGGATTACCAGCGGATGCTGGGACATCCGGAGGAAAGCGTTAAGTTGCTTGGCGAGGCTCTCGAAATCAATCCCGAATCTCCCAAAGCCAATTATGAAATGGGCGAACTGCTGAGCGATCTGCACAAATACGACGAGGCCAGGAAGTACCTTGAAACCGCGCTAAAACTCGATCCCTGCAATGCCGCAGCCATTTACGGTCTTGCCATCGTCACGCGGCGGCTCGGAGACGTGGCGAAATCTCGGACGTATTTCGATCAGTTCAAGGAAGTGGACCGCGAGAACAAAGATCCGGCCAATAGTGGAAAGACTTGTCTCGCCGCCGCATCGGCACATTAGAACAGGCCTGACAAACGCCGACAAGTATTGACTAAAATGACTTGCGAAATTACCAGACCGGCTGAGCAGGCCGTAATTCGTTGGCCCAGTGGCATCGTTCAGACACGTGCCGGCGTGCCGCCAGACCTCGCGATCGATGCGCTGGAGCCACCAAGATGACGCGCCGGGAATGGCTGGCTGCTGTCGCGGCATGGGCCGCGGGAGCGGCGATATCGAGTTATGGCCAGCAGGGAGGAATGGCCACGCCCGATAGGAAAGCCGCGCCTCGCGAGAAGCCTTCCGGACTTCCGTTCAACGCCCGGTTCACCGATATCTCCGAGCAAGCCGGCCTGCGCGCCCCCATCGTTTACGGAGGAGCGAACCACGACGATTACATCCTTGAAACCAACGGATGCGGGATCGCGTTTTTCGATTACGACAATGATGGATGGCTTGACATCCTGGTTTTGTGCGGCGTGCGCCTCGATGGCACTCCGCCAGGCGCGTGCAACCGCTTGTACAAAAACAATCGCGACGGCACGTTCACCGACGTGACGAAGGCGGCCGGACTCGAACGTAGCGGCTGGGCCTGTTCCGTCACCATCGGCGACTACAACAACGATGGCTTCGAGGATGTGTTCATCACCTATTGGGGACAAAACGTCCTCTACCGCAATAATGGCGATGGTACATTCACCGACGTAACGGAAAGAGCCGGACTGCTGGAATCGGGACCGGTGCTTTGGAACTCCGGCGCTACCTGGGTTGACTACAATCGCGATGGTCATCTCGATCTGTTTGTGGCCACCTATCTGGACTTCGACCAGAAAGCGATTCCGAAACCGGGCGCTAGTTCGTATTGCCGCTACATGGACGTCCCCGTGAATTGCGGACCGCGCGGGCTCAAGCCCATGCACCACAAGCTGTACCGGAATAACGGCGATGGCACGTTCACCGACGTCAGCGAAGCGTCCGGGATCGCCCAACTTAGCGGCAGC
The DNA here is from genome assembly GCA_030050035.1 of Acidobacteriaceae bacterium. Taxonomy (GTDB): domain Bacteria; phylum Acidobacteriota; class Terriglobia; order Terriglobales; family Acidobacteriaceae; genus Telmatobacter. The sequence continues at coordinate 24,687 of JASIJW010000209.1, forward strand.
TATGCAATGACGGCCGTGGTAGCGGATTATGACGAAGATGGCTGGCCCGACATTTTTGTGGCCTGCGACTCCACTCCTAATTTCTTACTGATGAATAATCACGACGGTACGTTTCGCCAGGAAGCCCTGGAGCGCGGCGTGGCCTTGAGCCAGGATGGTCAGGAACAGTCCAACATGGGGGTCGCGATTGGAGATTTCGATCTGGACGGCCACACTGATATCGTTGTTACGCATTTCATGAGGGACACACCGGGGCTCTACAAGAATGACGGTACCGGGCTCTTTGAGGAAGACTCCTTGCAAACCGGCTTGGGCGTCGAGATCCGTTATATCGGTTGGGGAACGGCTCTGGAAGATTTCGACAACGACGGCTGGCCTGACATTGTGATGGTCACGGGCAGCATCTACCCGGAAGTAGCAGCGCGGTTTCCGGCATGGCCGTATCGTACCCCACGGCTCTTTTATCGCAATTTGCGGAATGGAAAGTTCGAACTTATCGACGACGCCGGTCCCGGCATGACGACCCCGCATTCGAGCCGCGGAAGCGCCTTTGGAGATTTCGACAACGACGGCGATGTCGATATCTTGATCATGAATATGAACGAGCCGCCCTCGCTTCTCCGCAACGACGTGCGCGGCGACAATACTTGGCTAAAAATCTTCCTCGTGGGAACTAAGTCGAATCGCAGCGCCATCGGTGCGCGCGTGGTTGCCTATTATGGCCAAAAGAAACAAGCTAAGACCGTCACCGCGCAGACCAGCTACTATTCTTCAAACGATCGTCGATTGCATTTCGGCCTCGGCAATGCCACTCAAGCAGATGTAGAGATCTTCTGGCCCAATGGGGAAGTTGAAAGATATCGTACGCTTCCTGCCAATCATCTGGTCACCATCAAAGAAGGCACTGGGGTCACCAAACTCGAGAAATGGGAATCCGGAGGCCGTCCGCGATAGATCATCGGAAGACGATCAGCCGGTTTTTGCCTCGATTCCTATCTCCAAAAACGTATCAAGGAGGAACCAAAGGTTAAATGACGGATACGGACCGCAGGACCTTTCTAAGCGCTCTCGGTGCGGCTACCACTGCCGCCGCTTTACCACGAGCATGGAGTGAGGAACCAAATCAGCGTGGCTCCGATTACACTCTTGCGGCTTACTACTTCGGCAACTATCACATAGACCCTCGAAATGAAGCGGCACACGGTCCAGGATGGACGGAATGGCGCATCGTGCAACAAGCCAGACCCCGTTTCACCGGACACGCACAGCCAAAATCCCCTCTGTGGGGATATGAAGATGAATCTGATCCGACGGTATTTGAGCGGAAAATAAGGGCAGCTTCGAATGCCGGCTTAACGGCTTTCATTTTTGATTGGTATTGGCACAACGACGGTCCGTTTCTCCAAGGAGCCCTCGAGAAAGGCTATCTTTCCGCAGCCAACCGAGATGAGCTGAAATTCGCGATTATGTGGGCAAACCACAACTGGCTTGATATCCATCCAGCCAAGCTAACCGCGCCCGGTCATTTGCAGTTCCCGGGAGCCGTGACAATCGATACTTTTCGACGCATGACCGACCACATTGTCAGCGCTTATTTCAGTGTACCCAGTTACTGGAAAATCGATAATTGTCCTTACTTTTCAATCTATGAGCTTTATAGGTTTGTAGAGGGCATGGGCGGTGTCCATGAGGCTGCGAACGCGCTCCAGGAGTTCCGGGAAAAAACAAAGGCAGCAGGGTTCCGAGACCTACATATCAATGCGATAACATGGGGCGTGGAACAGCCGCCCAGCCTGACGGACGCATACGATGCTAAAGGAGCATCCAACGGCAAAAGCCTGCTCGAAGACTTACAAATCGATAGCACTACTTCCTACGTCTGGATACACCACGCCAAAATGAATAGCTTTCCGGTGACGCAATATGAAGAGCTGGCTCAAGGCTACTATCAGTACCGTTCCTGCGCGGCTGCCAGATTCGGCAAACCCTATTTTCCGAATGTCTCGATGGGTTGGGATTCATCTCCACGAGCATGCCAGGCCGATATCTACGTAGAAAAGGAGTATCCATTCCTACCTGTTGTTCAAGGTAATACTCCGGAGGCATTTGCGGATGCACTGCGGTCAGCCAAGACATTCCTCGATGAGACTCCTGAGTTACAACACAAAATACTTACAATCAATTCTTGGAATGAGTGGACGGAAGGCAGCTATTTAGAGCCTGATACGCAGACCAAATACGAGTACCTCGATCAGATCAAAAAGGTATTTCCGAGACCTAAGAGGTCCTAGGGTTCGGCAGATTGTTTGTGGTGCCAAGTCAATCAAGAAAGCGAACAGAAGTGCACACGCGACGAGATTTTCTGAAGACGGCGATGCTGGCGGCTCCGGTATGGAGTCGTTTTTCGAGCATACCTGGTTGGGCGCAGAGTGAGCCGGCGGCGACGGAGCGCTTTTTGTTTGGCGCCTCCGTGTACCCGGAGATCGACGGCGCCGGAGAGAGCAAGGCAATTCTCGATCTGCTCGAGCGCGCCCACATGAACGTCGCACGGGTGGGCGAATCGAGCTGGGGCAACCTAGAGCTGGCTCCGGGACAATTCAACTTTGGCTGGCTGCGCGATTTCCTCGACCAGATGCACCGGCGCGGCATTTCGGCCATCCTCGGAACCTCTACCTACATTCCGCCCCAGTGGCTGGCGGCCGCTCATCCCGAGATCCTGGTCGTGCTGGAACCGGGTTACGGCCCCGTCGACCCCATGAGCCGGAAGTGTCCCTGCCTGAATCATCCTCTGTATCGCGCCGCCTGCAGGAGATATATTCAGGCGCTGGCCGCTGAGTTTCACGATCATCCGGCGGTGATTGGCTGGCAGTTGGATAACGAGATTGAATTTGTAGAGCAGATTATCTGCTACAACCCGGCTTGCAACCACGCATGGCGCGAGTGGCTGGAGCAGACCTTCCACACCCCGGAGGAATTCAACGAGAAGCTGCACCTGGCTGACTGGGGCATGAAGATACAGTCCTTCGATCAGGTTCCTCAGCCGCGCCAGGGCGTGGAGGAGCCGTCAAACGTGCGCGTCGCTCTGCCCGCACTTTCCCTCGCCGAACACCATTTCCGGCGCGATGTGATCCTCGGATTTCTGTCCGAGCAGGCGGCCTTGATTCGCGCTGCGGGCGCAAAGCAGTGGATCTTGACCGATTGGATTCCGCTATGGACCTCAATTGCCGACGATCCCAGGGCTCAATCCTTCATGTCGATTGCCGGCCTGAACTATTACCAGGGCAGTACCGACAAGCCAGTAGCCAGCTGGAATGATGCGCCGTGGCAACTCGACATGCACCGCTCCTGCTACGGCAAAGGCAGAATGATCGTCACCGAAGCTCTGTTTGGCGCCTTCGGCGACATCAGGATCTGGGCTGTCGCGCCAAGCAGAGAGCAGTTGCGCATGTGGGACCTGCTACTGGCGGCCTTTGGGGCGTGCGGCATCATGTACTGGTCCGGCAATCGCTGGCGCGGCGGCCACTTTCCGATTTGTGGCGGACTGCTGGACTGGTCAGGCCATCCCGAACCGGACGTCGAATGGGTCGTCGAGCTCGGCGCTTTCTTTGAGCGCTGGGGAAAGTCGCTTCTCGATCACCCAGTGGCCAGCCGCGCCGCCGTGTTGACCGACTTCGATAACCGCGCCGCGCTTGAAATCTATCCCACCATCGACAACAGCGAGTCGGTTTTTACCGGAGCCTTCGCGGCTCTTCACCGTCTGGGCATTGGCGTCGACACCGTCAACTCCCTTCAGGCCGAGCAGCCTGACAACCTGCGCAAGTATGACATGCTGCTACTGCCCGCGGACATCGCGTTCGACAATGATGCGGCCGTTGAATCGATGCGCCAGTACGTGCTGCAAGGGGGCACTCTGATTGTTACCCCCTTCACGGCATATATGGATCGCAACGGCGTCTTTCGCGGCGACGGTTTCGGCGCCAATCTGGCCGGGCTCACTGGCAGCTTGATCCGTACGGTGCGCTTGACCGGCTCGCCGGACAGGGGCGGCAAGGTGCAGCTTTTTGTGAACTGGAACGGAGCGGGGATGAACGACCGCTCCCCCGCCGGCCTCGACGGCTATATCGAGTACCTGGAGATCAACGGGCCGGATACGAACACGATCGCTGTCTTTGCGAGCGACCAGCAGATCGTTGATGGCAAGCCCGCAGCCACCCTGCGCAAGCTGGGCCGAGGCCAGGTTGTCAAGCTTGCCTTCTGGCCCGCGGACGACAGCCTTCTCACCCTAATCGGTAAGTGCTCCCCCTCTACCCACAATCTGTTGGCAGCCCCTCTGCCAGACGGGGTGCTGGCAGTGCCACGAACCGACCATAGCGTGTTTGTGATCAATAAGACCGCGGAGCCGCAACCCTGCTTATTCCAATCGGAATCGCAAGACCGCATCTCGCAACGCACCATTCCCGCGCGTCTGACCCTGAAACCTTACGAAATCCTTTGGCTCGATAGCAAATCGGCTACTTGATCGATCCCTAGTCAACCTCGTTGCTGTCCTCCGTGAGTTGTTCTTCGTCAAAATACCGATCCGCCCTGAGATCAAATTGAGCGCCCCGAATTTCTGTACCAACCACGATTAGATGCCGTATTCCGTGCGATCGGGGCGAAGCACGTCGCCCATGTCGCGTGGGCGCTAGCGAAGGAAGTGGGAGGTCGATCATCCAGCGCACTGTGCGGACGCTCGAAGTTGTAATGGTCGCGCCACTGCGCCAGCCTCTCTCGTGCAGGGAACCGAACCACTCCACGTTCAGACGGCCAAAAATCCACGCTTACTGGTTCCGTGCGGTAGTTCCGGAGAAAGCTGGTTCGTCCACCTGGATCTGACGGTCGCCTTTAACATTGGTGAGCGTTTGCAATATCCCGCTAGGCCATTGGATTTCGATGCGGTCAGCCACCGTGCAATCGCCCAATCCAAAATGAACGCGAGGATCGCTCGAGGAAAGATAGCCGCTCGAAGTCGTGGCCGTAACCCATTGTGAACCATGCGCAGTGGTCAGCTTTACCACTGCGCCGATGCCGTCGCGGTTACTCTTGTGACCGGTGAGATGCAAGGTGATCCAGTGATTTTTAGTAGCCGTCTCGTTGTGCAAGATATGCAGTGGGCCGCCATTCGTGCTGACTACGGCGTCGATTCGGCCGTCATTATCGATGTCTCCAATGGCCATACCGCGGCCTACCCATGCTTCATGAAAGACGTCACCGGAGATCGAGGACACATTCACAAAACGCTTGCCCGTATTTCGCACCAGCATCATCGGTTCCTTATAATGTAGACTCGGATTGCTCTTCTCTATCGTATCCAGGTCGTGCCCCTGCGCGATCAGCAAGTCCTTCCAACCGTCGTTATCGTAATCAAGAAAACGCACGCTCCAACCCGAGTGGAACATCGTCATGCTGCCGAATCCCGAGGACAAAACCGAACTGTTGAAGGTACCGTCTCCCGCATTTTCATAGAGAGCATATTGCTGGAGGGCCAGATCCGTAATCACGAGATCAGGCCAGCCATCGTTGTTGTAGTCGGCAAAGTCCACGCCCATGCCAGCGTAGGTTTTCCCCGCATCGTTAACCGACACTCCGCTCTCAAGGCCAACCTCTTCGAATGTCCCATCCTTTTTCTGGTGAAAAAGGAACTCCGGCCAGGAGTCGTTCGCGACGAGCAAATCGATACGTCCATCACGGTCGTAATCGGCAATGGAAATTCCCAGGGCTTTTGCAGGCTTGTTGAGGCCCAGCTTGGCTGCTTCTTCAGTGAAGGTGCCGTCTCCATTGTTGTGATACACCAGCATGGTGATCGGAGGAAAGTTGTCCGGATGGCAAATGCCGCGATTATCGGGTGGGCCACACCATATATCTTCCCAATCCCACTTAACATAGCGATCCACCACGAGGTCGAGCAGGCCGTCGTTATCCAAATCCACCCATGCGGCCGAGGTGGACCAACCACTACCGGCCACTCCAGCCTTCTTTGTTACATCGGTAAAAGTACAGTTGCCATTGTTATGGTATAACCGGTTGCCACCATAGCCTGTGACGAAGACATCCTCATAGCCATCGTTGTCGTAATCGCCGACAGCGACACCCATGTCGTAGCCGACCCCTTTGAGCCCCGACTTCTCGGTAATATCCTCAAACGTTCCATCAGGCTTCTGGTGGTACAGGCGATTCCAGTACTTGGGCCCCGTCTTTTGCGGGATAAAGCCTTTGGGCGCGGGGTCGGGGTAGGGTGCACCATTGACAGCATAGATATCCAGGCGGCCATCGTTGTCGCAATCGAAAAGTGCGACTCCCGACCCCATGGTATCCATAAG
>JASIJW010000210.1:0-8131 GCA_030050035.1 Acidobacteriaceae bacterium
TCGAGGATTGTGGTTTCCAGCTTGCGGAAATCTGCAGCCCGCGCAGCGGGAATTTCAGGCTGGCGAACCACATACTCGCGTTCGTAGTGCAACACACTTCCTTTGGCCGTGGTGGTGGCGTGATAGCTGGCAAAATCGAGATCGAGATCGACCGGATCGGGCGTTTCGTCGACTGTATATCCAGCAGGGAGCGCGATGTCATAGCTGTCATGCCAACGGCCGGGATGTCCCAGTTCGATCGGATACTTGCGCGGCTTGCCATCCATGACGTCCGGGACATCGCGCGCGTCGCTGCCCAGCACGCGCGGTCGCAGCAGCAACAACGGACCGGAAGGATGGGCAAAAGTGTCTGTGCTCAGATCCAGCGTGAGCTGCAGCGGTTGATCGAGATCGCCGGCGTGGCCATACGCATACTTTGTGAGAGTCACCCCGGGAAGCTGCGCACCAAGCCTCTGTTCCAGGCGTTTTTCCACGTCCTTTTCATCGAGATCTTTGATCATCCAACGCTGGCTGGCAGCATCGTCGCCGGTAAGCGATTCGGCGATGTCGCCCTTGAGCGAACCGTCCGTGGCGAGGACAAAATCTCCCTTTCGTTCCATGCCTGCCGAATCCGGCGACAGCACGGGCATTTCCAGCACCTGGCTGTTTGTGCCGTCGATCAGGTTGCCGTATGCGCCCTGCAATTCGCCGCGGATGCGTCCTACTGGCGTAACTTCGTCGGTCGGGTCGAAGATCAGCAGGGTCGTGCCGCTTGCTGTTTTTACGCGAGCCATTAGCCGCGGGTCGCTTTCGCCATCGGGCAGCTCGATCGCCGTGATCATGTGATTGCCCCAAAGCGACGGCATTGCCGGGTCGATTACCCCGCGCTCACTGTCGACGTGCAGATAATAGGCGCGAATCCCAATTGCCTGCAGCATGGAAATCAGCAAGGTGGTTTTATCTTTGCAGTCGCCATAGCGGTTGCGGAAGATATCGCCCGCGTAATGCGCCTGCCAGCCGCCGATGCCCTTTACCACGATGAAGTAGCGGATATTTTTTTGAATGTATTGAGTGATGGCGCTCAATTTGGCGTAGAGATCAGACACGCCGGTAGTGAGCTGGCGTGCCTCGGCAGCAATCTCCGGCGTGGGATCGGGGCGGTGCGCTTCGAGCTGATCCTGCCATTCGCCAAGCGCGCGCCACTGATTGTCCACGCCGCGAACGGCCATATCGCCCCACTTGATTTCCGCGTGCCCGGCGAGTGCTTCCCATGGCGGTGTTTCGCGAATGTTTTCGAGATCGAGCGCCGGTACATCGTGTATTTCCCACCGTAGATGGTCGGCGTCGGTCTCAACCGGCTTCACCGGCTCAAAGCGGCTCCATGACTCGGCGTAATGGCCACCCGGTGCGAGCTCGAGTTCAAGCGATTCCTCGACGACCGGGATCGAGTACTGCACCTGCCAATCTTCTGAATTGATGTACGGCCGCAGGCGCTGCTCTGTTTCGCAAACGACGACTGAACCGGGATCGGCGCCCGGAGGCTTGACTTCGCGAATGCGCTCGGAGAATTGCAGAATCGGTGCTTCATAGGCGCCATGGTCTGTGAAGTCAGACTCCATGGCCTCGAGTTGTCTTCCGTCGGCAGCAATTGTCCAGGCGTGAAAGTAATCGAGCTTTTCGTCCGTGTCGTATTCGGCCGCGCAGTCCGCCCATCGGCGCCCCTGCGGTTTAAGAATGCGAATCGCGTAGCGTTCCCGCTCGATGGCGTGATTCTGCTCGTCCACTGTGATGAGGTAATCGTCAGAGAGCATAACTGCCGACGCATGGGCAGCAGCGGGCGGCGTGGGTGTCTTTGCTGCGTCCACGGCCCACTGAGGCGCAGGCTCGGGTTTGCTGGCCCATGTTGGAAGCGAACAGGCAAGCCATGCTGCTCCGACACAGATTCCGATGCTGCGGCAGAACCGGATACTCATCACTCGCCCTTGACTACGGCTGCGGCGCGCAACACAATCTCCTGCTGGTCGCTCGACGCCACCTTACTAAAAAAGCCGCGTAAATCCTGGTACTCTTCGGGCTTGGCCTGGGCAAACCCGCGCGCCATCGAGCGGGCCACGATAAGTTGCCCGGGGTCGGACTTGGTCTTGACGACGCACACTGCGTGGCCCTGCCAGGCGATGTTTCCATCCTGCGGCACGCCTTCAACGGAAACGCCGGCGGGAAGATGGTACGTCACCTGCTCGGTGATACGGTCGGCATACTGCATGTCTACGGGCGTCAGCCGCTTCTCCTCTTTTACGAACGGCGTGTGCCCACGGCTTTCGAAGAAGAAGCCAGGCAGCAGGAGACGCTTTGAAGTCGCCGCGCCCATCGAGCCCTTCACCTTCACGACGGCCATCAGGTTCAGATCCGGCTTGTCCATCGCGAGGAAATGATCCACGTGCGCGTCGATCCCGTCAGGCACAATCTGCTGGAGCTCGCGGTCAAAGCGCTTCTTCACCTCAGCGTCGTCGTTTTCGAGCGCAAGCTGCCGCCAGCGCAACGCCTCCTGGCCGGTCATGACGATGTCGAAAAAGCCGGTCACGGCGCCATGCTCATCGAGCGTGAGGTCGCCGGTGCGCACGATGGTGTTGTCGGTGTAAAACTGCCTCGGGGTGACGGCAAAAGCCGGCCCCTTGGCGGACTGGCGCATGCCGCCGACCTCAGAGTGGCGCCAGTTCACGGTGCGGAATGGGCACATTTTCTCGCCCGGATCGAGCATGAGCTCTTTTTCGCCGTTTGCGAGAATCACCAGCGTGTCGTCGAACTGATCGGCATCCATGTAGGCCGGATCGAAGGCGCCTTCGCCGCGGTCCTTCACTTTGATCGCGTACGCCTCGAGGCCGGCGGCGCGCAGCATTGCGAGGTAGAGGAGCGCGATGTTCTCGCTGTCGCCGCTCTTCTGCGCCCATGTGTCCTCGGCGCGCTTGGCTTCCTTGATCTTGAGCTGCTTCATCTCCGACTGGCTCTTTTCGCGGGAGTAGTCGGTGTTGTCGAGGGCCTCGACTGCGTCGTAGAGCTTTTTGGCCTTGTCGAGGTCGCTATCGCCCGGCGCTACGATTCCGTTTACCGCCGTGTGAATTGCCGCCGACGGCTCGGCGAAGTGGTCTACTTCTTTCGACCAGCGCTTGGCCTCATCCTGCCAGAACTGCTCTGCCGTGTAGGAGCCCTTGTAATAAAACCAGACCTTATAGAGCAAGCTTTCCATCGGGGGCATGAACTCTTCGTCGGGAATCGGCGGAATGTCGGTGACGTCAAGGCTGAAGCGGCCCTGAGCGTCGCTCATTACCGATGCGCCCTTGGGCAGGTTCGACCACCAGAATAGAGTGTCGAGAACCTTGCCCGTCCGCTCGTCCACGATGAAGTGGCTGGTCACGTTCTCGCTGCCCTTCAGGAAGGCCTTGAATGGCGTGAAGGAGTAATGCGCCTTGTGGATGAAATAGTGCTGCTGAATATCCCAGTGCGGAGAAGAGACCTGATCGTCGGGGTAGCGCATGTCATAGCGGTATTCCAGGATGCTGCCGACCTCTACGCTGGGCAGCGTGAAGACCTTGCGCCCGTACTTCTCGTCCCCGGACTTCTTGCTCAAGAGATCCTCAGGCTTGCCTTCGAGAGGAACGATGGTGCCGTCAGGATGGATAGTCCGCGCCTTGATGTCGGTGACTTTGAACTGCCCACCGTACGGAACCTCGACGGTGGCCAGCTCTTTGCCTTTTTCCGTGAGCACCTTGATGCGCGCATAAAAGCTCTCATAGTGAAGGTTGTCGTCGGCCGTTTCTTCCACGTTCAGGTAGACGGCGGCAGCGCCAGGCGCCTGTGGATCGGCGGTCATCTTCAACTCGTCGGGCGTGGGCTGCTGGAACTGGGCAAAGGTAAGGATAGGGAAGAATACGGCAACCATTGCCGCACTGCGGGCAACCAAGAAGGAGATTCGCATCGGACAGGAATCCTTGACTCAATTGGAAACGGAAGCAGTGTAGCGCGGAACCGGGGGCGACTCAAAGCCTTTTTCAGAGCTGCTTTTGAGTCGGAGGTAATGCAGAGCTGCTCTTAAGACGGAGGTGACGCGGAAAAGAAAAAAAGAGCACCGCGCCAAAACGTAGTTTCTAAACACGTATCGCCATGGAATCAACGGCAGGAAGATCACAACCATCAGGCAGGCCAGGATATCTGAGGCGGCTGCGGCGGTGATCTGATGCGCGCGCGATAAAGGCAGCGCAAAGCCGATGAGATATATCGCCTTCCAGATCAGTTCGAACAGGCACCGAGGGACGCACTGCATCCTCGAATCGCAAACTGTGCATGGCTGGCCTTCATGCGATCTGAGTTCGATACGGCCGTTTTTCAGTCGCTTAAAGCCGTTGAGGTCGCAGTCCGAAATGCTGCGGGTTTTTCAGACGGACTATTTGGGGTCCAGCTAGTAAGGAAGGCATTCGACCCTGAAAGCGGGCCACTGACAGACATGCAGGCGGAAAAGGGAGAAAGGGACGCATGTTCGGCACTCTTCGCAGGCGCAATCGGGATGTATAAGAACCCTCAGTCTCATCGAGACGTAAATCTCGAAAACGCAGCAAAAGCAGCCGAAATTGTCATGCTGGCGAACAATTTGCTCCGAATCGTAGACGCGAGAACAAGATTGAAGCGCTCTCACGAGATTACCTAAGACTTGCCTTGAACAGAAAGCACCTGCAGATCCTTCGACTGCGCCGCGCGCATTTTTGCGCGCGACTTCGCTCAGGATGACAGGCTGAAGGGATGAGTTGCGAGGTTTATTTCACTTGTTCCGCCCGCTTCGCCAAAAAGCGCTCCATAAATCCGGTGTCGAACTTGCCTTCGCGGAAGTCTTCGTCCTGGAAGATCGCCTGGTGCAAGGGGATCGAGGTATGGATGCCCTGTACGATGAACTGGCTCAGAGCGCGCTCCATTTTGGCGATGGCTTCGGCGCGGTCGGCGCCGTGGACGATCAGCTTGGCGATCAGTGAGTCGTAGTAGGGCGGGACAACGCCTTCGGCATATTGCACCGTATCCACGCGGACGCCGTTGAAACCGGGGACGTTGAACGCGGTGATCTTGCCGGCCGAGGGTGTGAATTTCTCGGGGTGCTCGGCGTTGATGCGGCATTCGATGGCGTGGCCGCGCATTTCGAGCTTGGGCGGGAGAATGTCGGAAAGTTTATCTCCAGACGCGATGCGCAGCTGTGCCTTGACCAGATCGATGCCGGTGATGGCCTCGGTCACCGGGTGTTCCACCTGGATGCGCGTGTTCATCTCGATGAAATAAAGATTGCCCTTGGCGTCCATGAGGAACTCGATGGTGCCGGCGTTCTGGTAGCCGATTTCGGTGAGGCAGTGGGTAAGGGTTAGGCCGATCTGCTCGCGCAGCTTGGGCGAGACCTGCAGCGAGGGCGCTTCTTCGATTAGTTTTTGGTGGCGGCGCTGGATGGAGCACTCGCGCTCGAAAAGCGTGGTCACGTTGCCGTGCTCGTCGGCGAGAACCTGGAACTCGATGTGGCGCGGGTTCTCGATGAACTTTTCCATGTACAGCTCGCCGTTGCCGAAGGCGTTTGCGGCCTCGGCGTGAGCGGCGTGGAAGAGCTGGCCGAGCAACTCGGGCTCGCGAACAATGCGCATGCCGCGCCCGCCGCCGCCGGCCTTGGCCTTGAGGATGACGGGGTAGCCAATTTTGTCGGCGGTTTCGAGCGCGTCTTCCATCGTGGGCAGAACGCCGTCGGAGCCGGGCAGGATGGGCACCCCGGCCTTCTTCATCGCCTGGCGGGCTTTTTCTTTTTCGCCCATCAGACGCGTGACTTCAGGCGGCGGGCCGATGAACTTGATGTTGGAGGCGCGGCAGACTTCGGCGAAGTTGGCGTTCTCGCTCAGCAGGCCATAGCCAGGATGAATGGCGTCCACGTCGGCGATCTCGGCGGCGGAGATGACGGCCGGCACGTTGAGATAGCTATCGGTGGGCCGCGGCGGGCCAATGCAGATGGCCTCGTCGGCAAAGCGGACGTGGAGCGAGTTGCGGTCGGCCTCGGAGTAGACGGCGACCGTGCGGATGCCGAGTTCCCGGCATGCGTTGATGACGCGGAGTGCAATTTCGCCACGGTTGGCGATGAGAACTTTACGGAACATAGTTAGCAAGTCAGCGAGTTAGCAAGTCAGCGAATCGTTAATGACGTCGAGCGGACTGGAGCGTTCGGGGTCAACGGGAGCATTTGCGTCGCCCGATCTTCAGCGAATTTGCAAAACCGCGAGTTCGCTGACTCGCTGACTTGCTGACTCGCTGACTGGCCGCTCTTTTGTGCTACGCCGAGCGGATGGCAAACAGCGGCTGGCCGAATTCGACGGGCTGGCCGTTCGTCACCATGCACTTGACGATCTCGCCGGAGGCGTCGGCTTCGATCTCGTTCATGAGCTTCATGGCTTCGACGATGCAGATGACCTGGCCCTTTTCGACGCGGTCGCCGGGCGAAACGAACGCCGACGCGCCGGGCGAGGGCGAACTGTAAAACGTGCCTACGATGGGCGATTTGACGATGTGGAGTCCGGCATCCGGGTCGGCGGAGGGCGTTGCGGCGGCTGGCGCATGCCCCGCTGCGCTGTGCGCTGCGGGCGGCGGCACGGCGACCGGATGCGCGGCTGCAGGAGCGGCGGCCAGCAGGCGGGCCAAGTCATTGAGGTTGGCGGGCGCGGCCGTGAGCTCGTGGAACTTAAGGCGGATCTTCAGGTCGCCACGATCAAGGTCGAACTCGGCTACCCCGTGGGCTTTTAAAAAATCAATGAGTTGTCGCAGGTCGTCAATATCCTGTTGCTTCATTCGTTCCTTTGTACTCCGCATACAGAAATACCGCAGGGTTTTACAGCTCGATCAGGGCCTTGGGCGAGGGAGTCAGGACCTCGGCTCCGTTTCGCGTAACGGCCACCATGTCTTCAATACGAATGCCAAACCTGCCGGGCATGTAGATGCCGGGCTCGATGGTGATGACCATGCCGGAGAGGAGCCTGCTGGTTTGCCCGGCGCCGATGCGCGGCGTTTCGTGAATCTCCAGGCCGACCCCATGGCCGGTGGAGTGGGTGAATGCGTCTGCCAGTCCCTCCCTGCGCAGAACGCCGCGTGCGGCCTCGTCCACATCGCCACAGCGTGCGCCGGCGGAAACCGCGGCTATTGCTGCTTCCTGCGCTTCGAGCACTGCCAGATATGCGCTCCGTTCGCCGGGTTTCGGTCTTCCCAGGAAGACGGTGCGGGTCATATCCGAGCAATAACCTTTGAGGATAACACCGAAGTCGAGGGTCAGGAAGCCTCGGCGGGGCAGAGGGTTGGCGGTTGCGCGGCCGTGCGGCAGGGCAGAGCGCGGGCCGGAGGCGACGATGGTTTCGAAAGACATGCCCTCGGCGCCTAGCAACCGAGCCTGATGCTCGAGCTCGGCGGCCACTTCGATTTCGCGCATGCCTGGACGGAAAATGCCGAGCATGTGATCGAAGAGCTGGCAGCCGACGAACGCAGCCTTGCGCATGATGGCCAGCTCGGCTTCGTCTTTGACTTGGCGGAGGGGTTCGACGAGAGGCGAGGCAAGCGGGGCGAGCAGTCCGCGGCGCAGGCGCGCGGGCAGTGCAGCTTTGAGGCGCGCAAGCTCGGCGACGGTGGTGTTGGCGGGGTCGAAGCCGATCTTCGCTATGCCGGATTGCGCAGCGAGCCACTGCACGGCGACCGCGGCACTGGGGCCGGTGACGATCTCGACTTTGGCGGCGCGTGTCTCGTCTTCGGCCTGCGCGGTGTAGCGGCCATCGGTAAACAAGCGCGCCTGAAAACGCGTGACAGCGAGCGCGGCATTGGAACCAGTGAAGCCGCAGAGATAACGGACGTCTGGGAGGTGAGTGACGAGGAGCCCGTTGAGGCTGGCGCGGGTGAGCTTGCGGCGCAACGCGCCCATGCGGCGGAGGTGGTCCACGGGTTCTGTTGTAGCACGGGAGAGCAGGGAACAGGGAACAGGGAACAGGGAACAGGGAACAGTTTTTTAAATCGACTCTCGTCCTAACGGGATCGGTCGTTCAAATTTCCATGAGCGCGAGTGGCAAACTCGGATCGAGAGGTTTTTCTGATCCCTGTTCCCTATTCC
>JASIJW010000211.1:0-12361 GCA_030050035.1 Acidobacteriaceae bacterium
CGCTGAATCTGCAGGTTCCACTGCTCGGAGTAGCTGGTAGGCATGCTTTGGGCAAAGGTTGAGCCGCCGGCAACGAACTGGCCGGTTGGCGCCGGCATCGACGCCCAGATTTTTTCCGCGTTTGCCAGGGTGAAGAACTCCTGCTGGCCGGGAGCGGCGCCGGTATCGGGATTCGCAGCGCTGCTCGACGTCGGCCACACCACCGGCTGTGTCTGCGTCTGCACGGAGTTGAGTCCGGTGTTATACAGCGGATCGTCCATCATTCCCTGCAGATCGTAATAAGAGAACTGGAAGTAGCACACGCCGAAGCCGCCGTGGATGGCAGTGTTGTTGCCCAATCCGTACGCGAAACCGACGCGCGGGCTGAAGTTGTACTTGTTGGCGTTGTAGGGCGCCGGCTGGTAGGCGCCTGAGAGCGGGTTCAGGTAGCCGGCATGGCCGTAGCGCTCGCGCGGCGGCGAGTAGTTGTCATAGCGCAGTCCCAGATTCAGCGTGAGGTTGTTTCTCACGCGCCAGTTGTCCTGAAAGTACGGCATGACGTTGTTCTGGCGGAAGTAGCCGACCTCGCTGCCCGCCGTGGCATTGGTAGAGCTGTAATCGCCGAGCAGATAATCGGCAAGCGAATTGGCCGCGGGCATAGTCACGCTGCCCAGCACCCACTGGCCCTTGTTCTGCCACGCCGATTTGCTCGAGCCGTTATAGGTGTACTCGCCGTTGGCGCTCAATGCGCCATTTGGTTCGCCCGTGTACCAAAAGGCGTTGTAGCTGATCCAGTCGAACTCGCCGCCCAGGAAAACGGTGTGCTTTCCGTGCGTGAGGTTCACCTCGTCGCTGTACTCATACATATTCTGCACAGCGTTTAGCGGGCTGCCGCTGGGGCCGCTCCACGGGCTGGCTGGGTTAAACTGCGGCCAGCCCCACACCGACTGCGGCGGATTAAGGCCGGTGAGGCCAAGCTTGGTGAAATAATCCGTTCCGTTATCGACCATGCCGAACTGCTGGCCGGTGATGGAGCGGGCCAGCGCCACGCGGCCGGTGTTGACGAGCGTGGGGCTGATTACGTGGCTCTCTTCCACGTAAACGTCGGTTCCATAGAGCTCGTTGGTCTCGTTGCAAATGCAATTGTCCACGAACTCCGGCCGGACGATCGCCGGGTTGCCGGTATTGAACGCGCCGTAAAGGTGGTCCTTGTTACTGATGTTGTAATCGCCGCGAAATAGATAATCGTCGTGGGTGAATTGCGTCCTGCTCGAGGTGGTCCCGTAGTTGTCGCCCAGGGTAGTCGCGTAAGAGTTCGGCAGCGGGTAGACCAGGTTGAGATAAGCCGTGGCCAGCGGGCTGATCTCATTCGGCGGAATCACATTCTCCTGCCCGTTGTAATCGAATGGCTGCAGCGTGTAAGTACCGGTGGCCGCATTGAACTGCGCCGTGGTCGGGTCGTAGACGACGGTGCCGGGCTGCTTGGTCTGCGCGTTGGCGTTCAAATCGGCGTTGAAGTTGCCGCTGCGCTCGGCCTGCGTGGGCAGCAAATCCTGCTTGAACGCCGCGGCGATGTCGCGAAAGCCCTGGTAGTCGGCAAAGAAGAAGACTTTCTTGTGCGTGAACGGCACCACCCAGCCGCCATCTGCGCCGAACTGGTTGTAGCGGGTTTCGCTGAGCGCTCCGGCGTTGTAGCCGCGCGCGTCGAATTGGTTGTTCTCCACCTCGTCGTACACGCGGCCGTGGAACTGCTCGGTTCCGCTTTTCGAAACCACGCTCAGCACGTTGGAGCCGTCGTAGCGGGCGTTGGAGTTGTTGCGGATGACCTCGACCTCATCGGTAGCCTCGGGCGGCGGCTGCACCGTGGCCGTCTGGTCGAAGTAGTCCATATCGACCACGCCATCCTGCAGGTAGCTGGTGGCCCACGTGCCCTGCCCGCCGATCAGCAGCCCATTGCTCTCCTCGTTGTACTGCGTCACATTGCTGCCACTGCCGCTGGCGCCGGGCTGCGAGATGGGCTGCACGCCCACCATGGTCGATTGAACGTAAAATGTCGCCCCGCGATAGCCCGCATATTGCGGCGTATTCTCCAGCGTGGCCGAATCCATCACCGTATTCAGCTCGTGATCCTGGGTCTCAAGCCCGAGCGACTCATTGGCGACCACCTCGACCTTTTCGGTGGTGGCGCCCACCTTGAGCGCGAAATTGACGTTCAGCACCTGGCCAACAGCCAGTTTGATCTGTGAGTTTTCGTCGGCATAGCCCTGCAGGCGGGTGTCCACCGTGTACGGGCCGGGCGGCAGAGCCGGAATGGAGTACAGGCCGGCAGTGTCAGTCTTCGTGGAGCGGACCTGCCCGGTTTCGCTATTGCGCACCGTAACGTTCACGCCGGGCACAATGGCGCCGCTCGCGTCGGTAATAACGCCGGTGACAGTGCCGTTCACGGTTTGGCCGGCAAGCATCGCAGCCAGAAGGAGAAGAAGAACCAGGCAGAGCATGGCCCTGCTCCGTAGCCCGGCGGTGCAACGATCAAACAATGCGTCTATGTTCTGTGAGAACTCCTGGTCCAACATTAAGCCTCCAAACCGGGTGCAGCAGGTTCCCACGATTCCCATTAAATGAGAACCAAAAGCGCAATCTGAAACGGAGCGCACTGAAGACTTGCAGTCTTGCCGCAGCATTCCCCCAGGCCAGGGGCATTCCGATGCTTTTCAATCTTGGATCGGGCTGCGGACCTTCTCTTTGCGGGAAGCCGAAGATTAGCCTAGGCAGACGGACATCCATTTGCAACGTGAATTTACGGTGAGAATACCGTAAGGGAAGCCTCGACCGCTATGGTAGATAAGGATTTAGAGCAAAGCTCTTAAGAAAGCACAGGTTAGCAGCCTGGTGCGGCATCCCGTAAAGAGCGCAGCGGCTGACAGCTAATGTGCGCGGAGAATAGCCGGCTCATTGGGCCGCATGGGCTGCCGGGGCAGGCTTCAATCCCGCCGCTCCTTCAGCGGCGGCAATCATGGCTTCGGTGCCGATGCAGGAGTTGAGCAGCATGTGGTACAGCCCCCGTGCGCACCAGTCCTGGCCATAGAACTTCTTGATAGCGGCACAGCGGCGCTTGTCGAAGGCCGCCAGGTGCGCTTCGGCGTCTTGCGCTTGCTCCGGGAAGGTGCGCATGTACCACTCACGCTTGGCTCGCGCTGTGGCGTACACAAAGATATGAAAACACCCGGGTTGCCCCATGAGCGCGCAGGCCGCGCCGCGGCCCACCAGCACACATTGGCCCTGTTTGGCCGCCTCCACAATCTCCTGCTGAATAAGCTTCAGCATCCGCTCGGAGTCGAAGATCCGCTCCTCGGAGCTGCCCTGCGCGGGTGCATAGATGGGGTCCTGCCACAAAATCTTGCCGTAACGGTAGTACCAGGGGTCGAGCCGCTCGTCGAGGCGTGCCGCCAGCTTTGGGTCGACGCCGGCCATCTTTGCCGCACCTGTGACAAGTTCAGAGTCGAGCAGCCGCCAGCCCAGATGATGAGCCAGGTCGTGCGCAAACTCGCCCCCGTGCGAACCATACTCCCGCTCGACCGTAATCACCCGGATGGGCTTGTGCATGATGGCAAATCACCTCCGCGGACCCTGAGCCCCCGCGTTCTGGAGCATACAACGGAAGCGGGAGCGAACAAAAGCCACGCCGACCGATTAGACGGCGACCCGGCGCACGCGAGAGCCGATGCGGGTAAATACCTCCCAGGGGATGGTACCGGCGGCGTGGGCATGATCGTAAGCGGAAACGGTTTCCGCGCCCTGTGTGCCGAGCAGAACCACTTCGTCGCCCGGCTCAACGCCGGCAATTTCCGTAATATCAATAACCGATTGGTCCATGCTGATACGCCCGATCAGCGGAGCGCACTGCCCGCGGACCAGGACGCTGAAGCAATTGCCGAGTCGGCGGTCCAGGCCATCGGAGTAACCTGCTGCAATCAAAGCCAGGCGCATGGGTTCGGTGGCGACAAAAGTGCCGTTATAACCCACAACCGCACCGGCAGAGACCGATCGCACGCCGGCAACCTGGGTTTTCCAGCTTAAAACCGGCTTGAGGCCGGCGCGCGCAGCGGCCAGCGTCGCCGGCTCCTCGGTAAATTCCGGGTCGAACTCCGGAACCACGCCATAGAATGCCAGGCCCGGGCGCATCAGGGCCTTCATGCCGTGGCGTGCGGCAAGCTCGGCAATCACCGCAGCCTGGCCGGCAAGCAGCGTGGCGGAGTTGCCCACGCTGAGCCACTCGGCAAAATGGCCGGCGGCTGAAATGCGGCCAAGCGCGCGGTCAAGCTCGGCGAGCTGCTCGCCGGTGACGCGATGGTCGGCCTCATCTGCGGCGAACAGATGCGTCATCACCGCCTCAAGCCTGAGCGGCGAGGCTGGCGTGAAGCGCGCAAGCAGCGGATCGAGAGAGCTCGGATCGACTCCCTGGCGGTTCATCCCCGTATCGATTTCGAGGTGCACCGGCAGGGAACCAGGCGCCAGCCCTGCAGCCTGCGCGGCGGCTTCGAGCTCGTGCAACTGCCACGGCTCCCACGCTACGGCCGTGAGCTGATGCTGAATGGCAGCCATCCCCTGGCCGGGGAACACTCCACCCATGATGAGAATGCGCGGATGCGACAGCGCCTGGCAAGCTGCGCGTGCAGCCACTCCCTCTTCTACCGTGGTTACGCCCAGCCAGTCTGCGCCAGCCCGGACTGCGGCCGGCGCGCAAATCGCGAGCGAGTGGCCGTATGCATCGGCCTTGACGACGGCCAGCAATTCAGCGTACGGCGCAGCCAGCGCGGCAAGACAGCGGAAATTCTCTTCGAGCGAGCGTGTGCGAATCTCCGCCCAGCAGGGACGCATTGGGACCATGGCTTGCAAACAACAGTGTATTGCACGCTTCGCGTGCAGCGATGTGCGTGGATATCTTGACCCGCACAGCTATGCGCCTGCAACCAGAGATCTCATGCGCAAATGCGATTCTCGCGAGAAGCGATGCTGCATGGCCCTTGTAAAAGGATAAGCAAGGCGCGCCAGAGGATGACGCGGGCGCGAAACTGCTTCGATGAGATAACTAACGGCACCGCTCTGCTCGTCGAATGCGAGCAGGAATCGCTCCTGGCCCTCTTCAACGTGGGCGGGGGTAGTGGCGTAAACAAAGCCAAAGTTCGCTTCATCGTCGCGAGCTTCGATGATCCTGCTGAGATTCAACGACCACAGGCCTGCTGTGTGCGCCAGCACAGCGACGATTTCTCCTACCCGAACCGCAGCATTCGGATTTGCAACTGAAACCCAGTCCAGGTTGAACTGCTGCCATTGCTGTATTGCTGCCCTGGCGCGACAGAAGGCGCTACTCCCGTTCCCGAGCTCGGACCGGGAAAAGTCATGGGCGAATCCAGCGGGAATCGGCTTTGCGAGACCGGAGAGGGTGAAAACGGCCGCGCTCGAATGCGGCAGTTGGCGTGCAGCCGCAATCCTGCTTGCAATTTCCGCATCCCCAGGAAGATGGAATTGAAACACAGAGGTAGTATTGCAGAATCACCTTTCATGCAACGAGTCGTCGCTCGCTGGATCGAAGCTACGATGAACGAGCGCAAAGGCCACCACCGTCTCACCCGGGCCATTGGCATGGCCGGTGACTTCTTCGACCAACTTATCCTCGAGTTCATGCGGAACGTGCATCTCGCAGGCAGCAACCTGCTCCGGCGATGCGCCGATGAAACACAGCTCGCAGTGGCCCAGACCTTCTTCGCCGGTTTCACCAACAGCGCGTACCGGCGGCCCGAAGACGCGGCAGGTCATCGGACGCCAGGCATACACATCGCACCGTCCGGTCGCGGGATCGAGGGCGGGGCAGGCAGCGTCGGCAGAGAAGTCTTCGAATCCTCCTTCGCTTTCGTCCTCCACAGCAAGCAGCCCGGTCTCCAGGTCGACAGAGAATCTCTTGCCGTGCTCAGTAATCCACGCACGGGCACGGCGTTCCACAGCGTCGGCAATCAGCGGATCAGACGCGCGAAGCTCTGCAAGCCCTGAGCGGAGCCGTAACGCATCAAGCATATTGATAGGGAATGCGCCATAGCAGCACTGAGTGCAGCCGACGCGGCACGCCAGCATTGGCCCCGCGCGCTGCGCAGCGTCAAGCAGGTGGGCGTCGACAATCTGCACCAGGGCGGAATCCGCCGGAGGAAGACGCATGCGTGCAGCATACAGCAAGAATGCGGAAATTCTCTTCGAGCGAGCGAGTGCGAATCTCTGCCCAACAAGGGCGCGCCGGGACCATGATTTGGCCGTTGCTTTTGCCGTTTACCAGCCGTATTCTTCCCGCGGAGGAACTCGTGGCCCATTTCAAGACTACCGTGATGCCAACCCTCCGGTACTGCAACGCGCCCGCCACCATAGAGTGGCTGCAAAATGTCTTCGGTTTTGAACGGCACGCCGTGTACGAAGGGCCGAACGGAACCATCGCGCACGCGGAGCTGAGCCTGAACGGCGGCATGATCATGTTGGGTTCGGCAAAAGATGATGAGTTAGGACGCCTGTTCCGGTCGCCCGACGAACTGAGCGGCGTGGAAACGCGCAGCGCCTATATTGTGGTCGCAGATGCGGACGCCGCCTACAGCCGGGCTGTCGAACGCGGAGCGACGGTAGTGCGGCCCATCCAGCAGACGCCGTACGGCAGCCGCGAGTTCATGGTGAGAGATCCGGAGGGCCATTCCTGGAGCGCAGGGACATACGATCCGTGGGCGGCGCATGGATGAAGCAATCGGCTCACCCCGGCCGTGACGCGAGGCCCGGTAGAATCGACCTAGTGTCCGGATCGCCTTCAACTCAGCCCTTCCGAAGCTCGCGCTCGTGGTGGTCGCGCGGCCTGGGCATCCTGCACCCCGCGCACGCCCACAGCGTGTTTTCCGCCACCGTCGTCCTGATGGTCTCAACCTTCCTGTCGCGGATCATCGGCCTGGTGCGGATGAAGTACATCGTCTGGCTATTCGGCAACGGCATGCAGGCCGATGCGCTAACCGCGGCATTCATTCTGCCCGACAAAATCTCCTATTTCCTGGTCGGCGGCGCAGCTTCCATCAGTTTTGTCACCATCCTCACCCGTTACCGGGAAACCGGTCGCGAGGCCGAGGGCGCGCGTGCGCTCTCGGTCATCCTCAGCACCATGTACGTGGTGCTGGGCACCGCCATCGTCATCGCCGAAATCATCGCTCCGTGGTATGTGCGCTGGTGGTTCCACGGCTTCGATCCCGAAAAGGCGGCGCTGTGCACCATGCTCACGCGCATCCTGCTCCCCGGGCAGTTGTGCTTCTTTGCGGGGGGCGTATTCGGCGCGGTGCTGCTGGTGCGCAAGCAGTTCAGCGTGCAGGCGGTGGCGCCGCTCATTTATGGCTCGGGCGCCATCGTCGGCGGCCTGCTGCTGGTCAAGCGCATTGGCGTCTCGTCTCTCGCCATCGGCACGGTGGCAGGCGCATTTTTCGGGCCGTTCTTTCTGAATTGGCTCTTCGCGCACCGCGCCGGCACTCGTTACCGCTTCGTTCTCGATTGGCGCAACGAAGGCCTGCGCGAATGGGTGCGCCTCTCGCTGCCGCTGATGGCTGGCGTTTCGCTGGTGACGGCCGACAACTGGATCATCGCGTACTTCGCCTCCGCCACCAGCGGCGCGGTCGCGCTGATGACCTATGCCAAGCAGGTCTTTACCGCGCCCATGGCCATGCTGGCGCAGGCAACCGGCGCAGCATCCATGCCCTTTTTCGCCAGCCTGTGGACGCAGGACCGCCGCTACGAATTTGCAACCGAGGTGGCCGATTCGGTCTCCCGCGTCGCCGCGCTCGGCGTGCTGCTAGCCTCAGCCATGATCGTGTTGGGCAAGCCGGCCATTACCCTGGTCTTTGCCGGCGGCGAATTTTCCTTCGCCAGCGCTAATGAATGCGCGCTCTATTTCGCCGTTTTCTCGCTTTCGATATTCCTGTGGTCGGCGCAGGCAATTTATGCGCGCGCGTTTTACGCCGCGGGCAACACGCGCCTGCCCATGATCGCCAGCACCATCATCACCGTGATTTCGCTGCCCATCTACGCGGCGCTTTATCACACATTCGGCGTCGTGGGCCTTGCTGTGGCGTCGAATATCGGCATTGCAATGCAGACTTCGACCATCGCTGTGCTGCTGCACCAGCGGCGCATGGTGTCGCTGGCCAGCCTGGATTATGCGGAGCTCGGCCGCTGCCTGGCAGCGGCGCTGGCCGGAGGGGTTGCGGCATGGCTCGCGGTGCGCGGCGTGGGCGCATTGCTGGCGCTCGAGTCCCCGCACTCTGTCCGCTGGGGCTATCTGGCCGAACTCGTTGCAGGCTCCGCCATCTGGCTGCCGCTCAGCATGTACGTCCTCGAAAAAACCGGCTCGGCACTGCCGCGCGTTGCGCTGAAGCGGTTGCGACTTTCGTAACCCAAGAAACTAGAAACTACCAGGGAATTCCTAGGTTCGTTCCGAACCAAAGTTGGGTTAGACTTCCTCCACATTTCCACATAGCCGGAGCTTCCGTGCCGAATACTGGCTCACTAACACGTGTAGTAGTTGCCGACGATGAAAGAACCATCGCCGACAGCCTGGCCATGATTCTGAACATGCAGGGCTTTTACGCGGTTCCGGTCTACAGCGGTGAAACGGCAGTGGAACTGGCCCGAACGCTGAAGCCGGATATCCTGATCAGCGACATATTTATGGGTGAATTGAGCGGCGTGGATGCGGCGCTTGAGATCGTGGAAATGCTGCCCGACTGCCGGGTGCTATTCATCACGGCGCAAACGTCGCTGCTGGATGCGGCAGTGTTCCGGATTGAGGGCCGGGAGTTCGAGGTGCTCGAAAAGCCGTTCCGGCCGGAGGAACTCCTGCGGCAGCTTGAGATCGCCCCGCGGACGGCCTGAAGGCCAGAGAGCGAGGACTAGACCAGGGATGGAGCGCCCCCGCGCATGCAGAGGCGCCCAGCGAGAACTCCAACAGAGGAGGGTATATTACTGAGCGGCTTTGACCGGCTCAGGCGCGCTTGCCGTCACACCTGTAGACTTGCCGCTTTCAGGCTTCTTGATGTCGATTCCGCCCTTGAAGAACGCACCGTCCTCAATGCTGATGCGAGCCGCGGCGACATCGCCATTCAATGCGCCCTCTGCGCGAATATCCACGCGATCGGTCGCCGAGACATTGCCACGCACCTTGCCGAGAATGACCACCTCGCGGGCGGTGATGTTCGCCGCGACCTGGCCATTGCGGCCAACCGTCACGCGGTTGCCGGGAAGGTTGACGTTGCCCTCGACTTTGCCGTCGACCAGCAACGACTCGGAACCGGAGATTTCACCCTTGATGAACAATCCCTTCCCGATGGTGGCCTGTTCGTTGCTGGCCGGGGTGGCCTGAGCACGAGCCGGCTCAGCAGCGGGCATCGGAGTGGCCGGCCGTAACGGCTCCGGGGTGGGGTTGGGGCTTACTGATCCAGTCTGGCTTGGTTTCCACATAGCGCTCAAGGTAATTCCTTTTCTGTCCCAGGGGACGAGGGGGATGGCCAAGGCAACGGCCCATGGCTGAACCCAAACAAAAAAACATAAACTCCGCGGGCCATCCCGCGCCACGGCGGTCTTATATTGCCGGTGGCTACGGGTAAGATGCCGTTCCCGGCCCGCCGGAAAATGGCTTCCCCGCTATTCTAAACGGAGTTCGCAAATCTGATGAAACAGTCTTCCACGGGGTGGCAAGCTGTTTTCAGTGTATCTTTCCCCGCATGGTCCGAACAGATTTTTTGATCCGATTTGGGTACGGGAAATGGTTTCGGAACCGCCACTGCCGCGCCGGCGCCATTGCCCGCCGCACCGCGCGAGCGCAGGGGCCGAGTTCATGCTCGGCGTTTTACACTGGAACTGCATGATCCCCACGCTCACCTGGACCCCTGAAGGCGTACGTTTCCTCGATCAGACCAAGCTGCCGCTCGAGGAGATCTATGTCCTCGCCGGCACCTACGAAGACGTGGCCGAGATCATCGTCACCATGGTCGTTCGCGGGGCGCCGGCGATCGGGGTCTCGGCGGCCTATGGCGTAGCCTTGGGAACGCTGAAGGCGAAAGCTCAAACGGCCGAGGAATTTGCCACGGAGTTTGAAAAGATCTGCGCGCGGCTGGCTGGTACGCGGCCGACGGCGGTGAACCTGTTCTGGGCCATTGACCGGATGAAGCGGCTGTTCGCGAAGTTGCTTACTGCCGGCGCGCCCCTCAACCAAATCCAGGAAAAAATACTGGCCGAGGCGCACGCCATGTACGAGGAAGACATCGCCGCGTGCAAGGCGATGGGCGCCTGCGGCGGCGAACTGCTTCCCCAGGAAGGCGGCGTGCTGACCCACTGCAACGCCGGAGCTCTGGCCACCTGCGGCTACGGAACCGCGCTCGGCGTTATTCGCGCGGCCGTCGAGCAGGGCAAGCAGATTCACGTTTACGCCGACGAGACGCGGCCGTTTCTGCAGGGCGCGCGGCTCACCGCGTGGGAACTGATGGCCGACGGCATTCCCACCACCGTGATCTGCGATAACATGGCGGCCAGCCTGATGCGCGCCGGCAAAATCAAGGCCGTGGTGGTAGGCGCGGACCGCATTGCCGCCAACGGCGACGTGGCCAACAAGATCGGGACGTACAATGTCGCCATTCTTGCGCGCGAGCACGGGATTCCGTTCTACGTCGCAGCGCCGTGGTCAACGATTGACCTGGCAACGGCCACAGGCGAGGCTATTCCGATCGAAGAGCGGCCGCAGCGTGAGGTGACGCACCACGCCGGCACGCAATTGACCCCGCACGGGGTAGGCATCTGCAACCCGGCTTTCGACGTTACGCCGGCAAAGTATGTGACAGCGATCGTGACCGAGCGCGGCGTGCTTCGCGCGCCGTACAATCAGTCGCTGGCGGCGATGGCCGCAGGCGAGGCAAGCACGGTCATGCTTCCTTCTGCCTGACCGATAACCGGTTAAGATCCTGCTTTGTGAAATCAAAAGCCTCGCCCCGCGTTAAAGTAATCAGTATCCTGCCGCATTGCTCGGGCGCGCATCCCTATTTTGGCAGAGGCACCGTGGTTCCTCATTCGTCCATCCTTCGCATCCGTTCGAAATCCCTGGTGCGCGGGATTCTGCTCTCCGTCGGCGCGTTTCTGCTGGCGCTGCGGCTGGCAGGATTCCCCTCCATCCAGAACCTGCACGGCTCGCCATGGGAATTTGCCGCGCTTGCCACGGCCGCATGGGGCATGGCGGAAACCGCCCGCTGCCTGCAGCGGCGCTGGAGCCTCTACCACGCCGGCGTGCTGATCCTTCTTTGGGCCGACATGATGATTCTTGCTGCCATCGTGGCCATGTTGACGTTATCCTGAGCAGCACAGCGTATTCGCCGGCCGTTCCTCCCAGGAAACTTTCGACCGTCCAGCGGCCTGCGAATCCAACCCCCTAGGAGGCAGCGATGCTGAAAGGATTTCGCGACTTCGTTCTGCGCGGCAACGTGGTCGACCTTGCCGTAGCCGTGATTATCGGCGCTGCATTCAACGCAATCGTCAACGCGATGGTAGGGGGCGTGCTCAATCCGCTGATCGCGGCCACCATCGGCAAACCCGACTTCAGTAACGTGGTCCTCATCGTTCACGGCGGCCAAATCAAGATAGGGACTGTCTTCAATGCCGCCGTATCGTTCTTCATCGTGGCCGTGGTCATCTATTTCTGCATAGTGCTGCCCATGCATTACTTCATGGATCGGTTCAAAAAGAACGAACCGGCGCCGCCGCAGCCGCCAGCAACAAAGCAATGCACCGAATGCCTGAGCGAGATACCGCTGCAGGCCAAACGCTGCGCCCATTGCGCGCAGCCTCAACCGGCGGCGGACCCGGCCGTGAGCAAGCCGACCGTCAGCGAGCCGGCCGTGAGCGAGGCAGTCATCTAAGGCAATTGCGCCCGCGCCGCGAAGTTCCGTCAGAAATCGTGGTGCGTGAGCATGTCCTGGTAATCATCCCAGGACTTGATCTTCTTGAGCTGATCTTCGAGCTCGTCATCCGTGTAATGCGGCAGCGCCACCGGCGCATCGGCAAAGGCCAGCGCCGTAACGCCCACCACCGCAGCGCCCAGGTTCAAATCGCGCTCGTTCACCTTGTCGAAGGTGTCGCTCGGCTTGTGATGCAGCAGGAAGTACTTGTCGGTCGGCGTCCACAACAGAAAGGCCGGCACGCCATGGATCAGGAACGGCGCGTGATCGGTGTCGAAGGTGTATTCGCCGTCATCGGTTGTGCCGCCTGCGCCCAGCGCATCCAGCAGCGGCTTGATCGAAGCAAGCGCCTGCTTCTCGTCATCGCGGCCCCACAC
>JASIJW010000212.1:0-8756 GCA_030050035.1 Acidobacteriaceae bacterium
ATTCACGCCGCATTCTGCCATCGCTTCAAGCGTGGCATCGGCAATTTGCCCTGGCGCGCACTCCATGGTGATCTCGGCATCCGCGTCGATTTCAAACCTGCCCTGGATCGCCGCAAACAGCCGCACAAGCAGTTCGGGCGCGAGCAGGCTCGGCGTGCCGCCGCCGAGGTAAATAGTGTCGACGCGATCGGGAAAATCGGCCCCGGCGCCACCGGTCCAGGCGCGTGCGCTGGTTATGTCCTCAACCAGCCGTTCCACGTAGCGGGCATGCTCTCCAGCCGGATAAACGCCGGATGAAAAATTGCAGTAAGTACACTTCGAGCGGCAAAACGGAATCGAAATGTACAGCCCCATTGCGGGGTCATTACTGCCGGCCACTGCCATAGCCCAATTGTTTCACGAGAATTGCTTCAGCATCCGGTCGGCCCGCATCTAACGAACGGCTGCTGACCGGCCGCGGCCCGTGCCATCATGAATTGGAGGAGATAAGCGCTTTGAAAGCCTGGCCTTTCCTGGGTGTCTCGGTGGTGCAACTGATTCTTTTTCTTGCCCATTGGCTGCTCTATTCCACTTGCATCTTCCTGGTGCCCCAGTTAGGAGCGGGAGCCCAGGCCAATTTGCGCCTCGCGCTGCTGGTGTTGGCCTTCAGCTTCGTTCCAGTCGCACTCCTCAGCTTTCGCTATGCAAACCCTCTGCTCTCGTTTGTTTATAGAGCGGCCGTGATCTGGCTCGGTTTTGCGAATTTCCTGTTCTTAGCGGCAATCGCCGTCTGGCCCGTCTGGCTGGCGTTGTGGCTGGCGGGGGCGGACTCGCCGTTGACGCGCAATTGGATTGGCGGCGTCTTTGCCGCTGCTGCCCTTGCGGCCGGAGTGTACGGCCTCGTGAATGCGCGCTGGACGCGTGTGCGCCGCTGCTCCGTCCGGCTGCCGAACCTGCCCGATTCCTGGCGTGGGCGCAAGGCGGTGCTGCTTTCGGATCTGCACCTGGGCAATGTGAATGGAGCGCGATTTAGTCGGCGCTTGGCGCGGCTGGCGGCAAACCTCCAGCCCGACATTATTTTTCTCCCCGGCGATCTGTTCGACGGCGTAAAGGGCGATCTTGACCGCCTGCTCGCGCCACTGCGCGCGCTCGAGCCGCCGCTTGGCATCTACTTCGCCACCGGCAATCACGAGGAGTTCGGAGATCCGGCTCACTACCTCGAGCCCATAGCCCGCGCCGGCATTCGCATCCTCGCCAATGAGCGCGTTACGGTAGATGGCATGCACATCGCGGGCGTCTCCTACCGCGATTCCATGCATCCCATCCGCCTGCGCGCGCTGCTCGAGCAGATGCACCTGAACAACGGTCATCCATCGATCCTGTTGCACCATGTTCCCAGCCGGCTCAAGATCGTGGAGCTCGCGGGCGTGGCGCTGCAGCTCTCCGGACACACGCATGGTGGCCAGGTGTTCCCGTACAACTGGTTCACGCGGCGCATCTTCGGCGAGTTCACGCACGGACTCAATCAGTTCGGCGCGCTGCAGGTGTACACGTCTTATGGCGCCGGAACATGGGGCCCTCCCATGCGCGTCGGCACCTACCCGGAGATTGTGGCGCTGGAGTTCGAATAGCCGCAGAATCGTTGTTTTATTCTGCCCGCAGCACCGGTTCGAGCAGCCGCTTCCACGTTCGCTGGTTTTTGCGGAACGCCTTCTTCAGGTCATCGAGAACGCGAGCAAAATCTTTATTGCTTTTGAGCGCATTCCAGGCCGGGTTTCTGCTGAACCATGGATAGTTTTCGTTGCCCAGATACACCGCGCGGCGCAGCCACTGCAGCGCCTCTGCGGCATTCTCCGTCACTGCAAAATATGTGGCCAGCCGGTAGGCCATCTCTCCATCGGCTTCGGCCGCGGCCAGGCTTTCGTCGGTGAGCAGCGCGGCTCCGCGCGCGCGGTCGCCGGCCTGCACATAGCAGATGGCAAGCGTAGGCGGCGCGATGCGCACTGAAGGAACGTCGCGCAGCACGCCCTCAAGAATCTTGATCGCTGCGGGCAGATTGCCGAGCCGCATCTGCTGATAACCGGCCGAGGTGCGCAGTAGCGGATGCTGCGGTTCGAGCGCCAGCCCTTTTTCCAATTCTTCGCCGGCCAGTTCCATCTGATTCTGGTAGTGGTACACGCGGGCGCGGTGGTTATAAAGGATGGCGGCTTGCGCCGGGTTCAGCTTGAGGGACCTGCTGAAGCGGCCCAGTGCCTCCTCGTACATGCCGTCGGAGCGCAGCGCGATGCCGGCTACACGCTGCACATTCCAGTCGTTCGCCGAGCGCTCAAGAAGTTCTGCGATTCCGTGCCGCGCCGATTCCTTTTCGCCGCGCGAGAGCAGCATGAAGATGCGGTAAAGGTTGGCCTCGGCAGAAGCCGGATCGAGCCGCAGGGCCTCGTCAAAGGCGCGTCGCGCGCGCACCGCGTTGATCTGCCCGCCAAAACCGTTACGCACATACTGTAGCTCGGCGAAGCCCAGGCCGCTCCATCCGGCGGCAAACTGCGGATCGGCCTCGGTCACTCCCTTCAGCAGCGCATGCGCGTGGTCCAGATCGGCGCGCGAGCCGGTGCGCATGCGAAACGAGCTGAGCAGCGCGCGCCCCTGCAGGTAATCTTCGCTGACCGGCCCGCTGATGGAGGGCTCCGGCTCCGGCGCGTGCGTTCTTGCTGCCCCGTCGCCGTCGAAAGGCTCTGCGGCCTGCAGTCCGTACAGCGTCGCAAAAACCTCGTTGGCAATCTCCGCCTGCACGGCGATCAGGTCGAGCGAGGCCACGCGGATCGATCCGCCCGAACGGACGCGCTGCGCTGTCACGTCCAGCAGTTGCCAATTCAGGTCGAAACCGCTTTCAGACCGCGCAAAGCTGCCGGCCAGCACGAAGGAGACGAGCAGTTTGTGCCCCAGCGTGAGCGGGTCCATTGCAGCGCTTTGCGGCACGCCGGCCACAGTCATCAGCGTGCTCGATGGCCGAACAATGAGAGACGGGATGCGCGCCAGCCGCGCAGCGACGGCGTCGGCCAGCGCCAGGCCGAAAAACGGCGCGACCTCCTGGCCGCCGAGATTGGTGAATGGAATCACCACAATGGAGTTTTGCCGCGCGCGCTCCGCCGCCGGCTCGCGGAACCGTTCGGCCAGCATGGACAGCAGGCCGGTGGCGCGCTTTTCCGCCTCCTGGCCGGTCGCCGGCATCTGTGTTGAAACCTCCAGCGGCATAATGCCCACGTCAATCTGCAGCGTGCGCATCACTGTGCGCAGCGCCTCGCGCACCTCGCCCGCAGAAACGTACCGAGCCGTTGGATTCTTTTCCAGGCACTTGGCGATTACGCTCTCAAGCTCGGGCGGAATGTGCGGCACCAGTGAGCGCAGCGCCGGCGGATCGAGGTACTGGATGGCACGGATGGCCTGGAAATCCTCGGCATCAGCCCGCGCAAAGGGGTGGTGTCCGCTGGCCAGCTCATACAGAATCACGCCCATCGCCCATACATCCGATTGCACGCTGGAGTGCCCGGTGACGAACTGCTCCGGGGCCATGTAGCGGATGGTGCCGCCGCGCGCAGTGAGCGGTGCGGTACGGCTGCGGACTCGAACCGGCTGGCCCGAATGTGCGTCGATCTGTGCCTCCGACGGCGGAATCCGTCGCGCCAGGCCGAAGTCGAGGATCTTCACCAGTCCGCCCTCGGTCAGCATCACGTTCTGCGGCTTCAGGTCGCGATGAAAGATGCCGAGCGCATGAGCGGCCTCCAGGCCGTCGGCGATCTGAATTCCTACCGAGACCACAAGCTGCGGGCTTGCCGGCCCGCGCGCAATTAACTCATCCAGCGACTGGCCGGGAACGTACTGCATGGCGATAAAGGCTTCGTCGCCGCTCTCGCCCACTTCGTAAACCGCGCAAATATTGGGATGTTCGAAGGCTGAGGCCAGGCGCGCCTCACGCAGCATGGTGGAGCGCGTCTCCTCGGCGCTCAAAGTGCCGGTGCGCAGGATCTTAAGCACCACCGGGCGCTCCAGCAGCGTGTCATCGGCCAGGTAGACGACCCCGCTGCCGCCTTCGCCAAGCCGGCGCACAATTTCGTAGTGTTCAATCGTTTTGCGCTTCATTCCTCTCTACCAGTCTACGAGCCTGACCTTGGTAAGGATTCGAGAGGCTTCTTTTCGTGCACATAGCGGGAATTCTGATAACGTCGGTAGTGATCATGGACATGGTGCGGGAGCCTCTGCGGCCTGCGCTTGCCGCCCGCGGAATTTGCACCGTATTTGGGTGAGGTGCAACCGCAGTCAGCAGGGTCTTGTGCTGTTGGCCCATGATGCGTTTAAATGCTGCGTTTCGAGGAGACGCTCAAATGACGCGCATCGCCTCAGATCCGAGTAATGCAAACGGCAGTTTCGTGGGGGACGTCATCGAAAAACGGATTAGGCTCGGCGATCTGCTCATCCGTGCCGGG
The DNA here is from genome assembly GCA_030050035.1 of Acidobacteriaceae bacterium. GTDB lineage: Bacteria > Acidobacteriota > Terriglobia > Terriglobales > Acidobacteriaceae > Telmatobacter. The sequence continues at coordinate 4,461 of JASIJW010000212.1, forward strand.
CTGGTAACAGAGCAGGATGTGGCGCGCGCAATCGAGCAAGGCAGGACCAACGGCGCCCGTCTGGGTGACAATCTCGTCGCGATGGGGATTCTTGAGCAGTGGGTGCTCGACAGGTTCATTAATCGCATTCCCAGGGAGCCTGCCGACCTCGCGGCTACCGGCATCGACGAGAGCGAACTGCTCTCGCTGCTTATTAAGCTCATCTTCGTCAACCGCCTCAATTCAGTTGGCGAATACGTCAACGCGATCAAGTTGCCCCTGCACATCGTCACAGAACTGGTCGCAATGGCCGTCGATCGCCGCATGATGAGCGCCCTGGGCAGCCGGAGCTCCGACAGCCTGCTGGACATGAGCTACTCGTTCACCGAGGAAGGCCGCCGCTTCGCCGCAGAGGCCCTGACGAACTCCGCCTATGTGGGCCCGGCGCCGGTCACCATCGAAGAGTTCAACGAGCAGGTTACCCTCCAAAAACCAACCAACGAGCGTATCAGCCTCGATCTTTTGCGCGATGGCATGGGCGAGATGACCGTCGATATCAGCCTGCTCGAAAGGGCAGGCCCGGCACTGAACAGCGGCCGCGCCATCCTGCTCTACGGGCCGCCGGGCAACGGCAAAACCACCGTTGCGCTCAGCTTCGCCAACGCTTTTCGCGACATCATCCACGTTCCCTACGCCATCACCGTCGAGGGACAGATCATCCGATTCTACGATCCGGCGATCCATGCTCCTCTCAACCCGGTCGAGGGAGCCGCCGAAGAAGATCACTCCTTCATCCGCAGCGAAACCTACGACACGCGCTGGGTGGCGGCGAAGCGTCCATTTGTCATCGTCGGCGGCGAGCTCACGCTCGAAATGCTCGACTTGCGCTACAACGAGACCGGCCATTTTTATGAGGCGCCGATGCACATGAAGGCGCTGGACGGCTGTTTTTCATCGACGACTTCGGCCGCCAACTCGTCAGTCCCACGGCGCTGCTCAACCGCTGGATCGTGCCGCTCGAAAGCCGCATCGACTTCCTCAAGCTGCATACGGGCAAGAGCTTCAGTATCCCCTTCGAGGAAACCGTCATCTTTTCGACCAATCTTGAGCCGGAAGATCTGATGGATCCGGCCTTCCTGCGCCGGCTGCCCTACAAGATCGAGGTGAGCGCGCCCTCCATTGAACGCTACCGCGAAATTTTTGACATGGAGTCCGCGCGGCAGGGGCTGGACATGCACGACGAGATTTTCCACTTCATCGTGACCAAGGTCCGTGACGAAAAGAGACTTGAACTAGCCGCCTACCAGCCGCGCTTCATCGTGGACCAGGTGGTGGCCACCTGCCGCTTCATGGACGAGCCGCCGCGGTACAAGCCGCGCTACGTGGAATATGCGATCAACAATCTGCGGGTGAATCCCAGCGAAGCGGCGAAGGCAAAAAAAACCTCGGCGCGGGTATGATGGCCCGGTCTGTGCAGGGTTGAGTCCATTATCCGCTTGCAATCGCCCCGCCCGCGATCGCACCCAGTATCAGCAGCGGCTCGCGCCCAGCCCCTACGGCCTCAGGCAGCGGCTTGTCAGGCGATTCGAGCGACCAGTCTTCTTCGCACGCAAAGAAGCGCAGGAATGCGCGCCGCTGGCCCGTATCGTAGTCCCGGATGGTTCCGCGAAGCATGGGATATCTGAATTCGAGCGCATCCAGAACGGAGCGCACCGTGACCGGCGCCGGCACTTCCAGCAAGACATCGCCCGCCACGCGCGCCAGGTTACGCAGATGGTAAGGCAGCGCCACGCGCACCGTCATTGACTTTGACTCCTCGTTCCCTTGTTCCCTTGTTGCCTGCCTTACCCCAGCGTCTGCACTTCCACAGACAGCACGGCCGGCAAATCGTGCACAATCGGCGTCCAGCTCTCGCCGGCGTCCGGCGAAACGTACACCTGTCCGCCCGTCGTCCCGAAATACACGCCGCACTTGTCCAGCGTGTCTACGGCCATGGCGTCGCGCAGTACATTCACGTAGCAGTCTTTTTCCGGCAGGCCTTTGCCCAGCGGCTCCCACTCATTCCCGCCTGTCCGGCTGCGGAAGACTCTCAGCTTGCCATCGAGCGGAAAATGCTCCGAGTCGCTCTTGATCGGCACCACGTAAAGCGTCTCCGGCTCGTGCGCGTGCACGTCGATGGCGAAGCCGAAGTCCGTGGGCAGGTTCCCGCTCACCTCGCGCCAGTTCTCGCCGGCATCGTCTGAGCGCATCACGTCCCAGTGCTTCTGCATGAACAACACATCCGGCCGCGAGCGGTGCATGGCCACGTGATGCACGCAGTGGCCCACTTCCGCATTAGGATCGGGAATGTATTGCGAGTGCAGCCCCTTGTTGATCGGCTTCCAGCTCTTGCCGCCGTCATCTGTGCGAAAGACCCCCGCGGCAGAGATCGCGATGTATATCCGCTCGGGATTGGTGGGGTCGAGCAGGATGGTGTGCAAGCCCATGCCGCCCGCGCCGGGCTGCCATTTGGGGCCGGATTCATGCCCGCGCAGGCCAGCCAATTCATGCCAGGACTCGCCGCCGTCGGTAGAGCGGAACAGCGCAGCATCCTCCACGCCCGCGTAGACCGTGTCCGGATCGGTGAGCGACGGCTCGAGGTGCCACACGCGCTTGAACTCCCACGGATGCTGCGTACCGTCGTACCACTGGTGCGTGGTCAGTGGCCGGCCTGTTTCGGCAGAAGTGTCATAGACAAAGCGGTTGCTCGGCTTTGGCGGCCAGCTGTCCTCCGGCTTTTCGCCGGGAGGCACTCCCGGCTGGTACCACGTTTTGCCGCCATCGTCAGAGCGTTGCAGCACCTGCCCGAACCAGCCGCTCGTCTGCGAGGCATAAATCCGGTTGGGGTCGGCCGGCGAGCCTTTCAAGTGGTACATCTCCCAGCCGGCAAAGAACGGGCCGCTGACCGTCCAGTCCTTGCGCTTGCCGTCCGCCGTAAGCACAAACGCGCCCTTGCGCGTTCCCGCCAGCACTCGCACGCTGCTCATTCCTGAGACCTCCTTACCCACTCAATCCAAGTATGTTGCAGGCCCGGGGCGAAGGTTGACCGCCGTGCAGCGATTCTTTCCGATTTCCCTTGCAAAATGCAAGTGAATTTTGGGTGCTGCGCAGCATCCCCCGGCAGGGCCATTGTTCATTTCCGCGTCTGCCCTCACAATGGAGGAGAAATCCTAAGAATCCCCGTCAGGAATCGATCCATTTTCCCCAGATTTGGCGTTTCCTGCACGCGTCTTTGGAGCCTTCATGCGCGTGTGCCGATTCGTACCTCTGGTCGAGGTGCGGCTCAGGTCTTGTGCCGCTGTGAATTCCTGCCGCTTGCTGGCCTTTCTCCTGGCATTGTTTCTGGCGGCGCAATTGCTGCCGGCGCAGGCGCCGGATCAGGTTACCCAGCCCGTCGATCTAATGGAATCGCAGCCGCTGGCCAACCATCATCCGCTTTGGGCCGTTGCCAGGAACGATGCAGGCGCAGTCCCGGGCGATCTCAAGCTCGATCAGCTCACGCTGGTGCTGGCGCGTTCGCCCCAGCAGGAGCAGGCCCTCGCGCAGTTCCTAGCCGACCAGCAGAATCCGGCCTCGCCCGGCTTTCATCACTGGCTGAGCGCCGATGAAATCGGACAGCGCTTCGGCCTTTCGGGCGACGATCTGGGCGCCGTGCGTTCCTGGCTTGAATCCGAAGGGTTGCACGTCAACTGGATCTCGCCTAGCCGTACCTTCATCGGCTTTGGCGGCGCCGCGGCTGACGTTGGTCGCGCATTCCAAACGGAGCTGCATTACTACAACGTAAATGGCGCCGAACGGCTCAGTGTCGAGTCCGACCCGATGATTCCGCAGGCGCTTTCGCCTGTCATCCAATCCGTCCGCGGCCTATACAGCATCGGCGACCGGCCGGCGCATTTGTCGAGCCTCGCGAGCTCCCAGCCTGGCGCGCCGCAGTTCTCCACCGGCAGCAGCCAGTTCATTGCGCCCGCCGATTTCGCCACTATCTACGATGTGCCCTCAGACTTGAACGGCGCCGGCGTGACCATTGGCATCGTGGGCTGGGCGTTCGTAAACTTTGCCGATCTCGACAATTTCCGCCAGAAGACGGGAACCAGCTTTCCGAATCCAACCGAAGTCGTTCCCACGGCCTACGGCGGTGTGAATCCCGGCTCGCCTTACACCACTGTGCAATCGTGCAGCAGTTGCGTCGGTGGGCAGGAGGAAGCAACGCTCGACGTGACGGGGGCCGGCAGTATTGCCCAGAGCGCGCGCCTGCTTCTTGTCTCCTCCGCGCAGAGC
>JASIJW010000213.1:0-5083 GCA_030050035.1 Acidobacteriaceae bacterium
TGTTACCCCCGCTAGCGACAAAGACGGCTTCACAGCTAAGTGGGAAAGTACAAACTAACCCCTCTACCTCACCCCGTGCTCATTCAGCCACGGCCCGTACTGCTTATCGTCGCTCTGGATGTGATTGGCCAGCCAGTCGCGCAGGAACTCGAGCAGTTTCTCGTCGATCGTCGCTTCGCCCTTTTCCCACCGGCTCACAAACTCATTCACCCGCCGCATCAGCTCGTAGTGCCTGAGGCGGTGCTGCGGTAATCCCGGGTAATTGGTAGAGGCCATCAGCAGTTCTTCCACGTGAAAGTTGAAGTTCGTAGAATCGACCAGCTTACGAAGCAGCACTCCGGTCGCGTGGCGCGCCTTGCCCATGGCTGCCGCGTTGCCGAGGTCGTTCAGGATCGCAAACAGCCCGGAGTGCTGGCCGTCGATGCTTTGCACCCCAACCGAGTATTCCTGGTTCCAGGTCAATAGCGCCATGGCGTCTTCTCCTGCCGGCGCACAGGCCGGTTAACTTGGGTTATCGGGCGCGGCGACGCAGAGCTGAGGGAAAAATTCTGGCCCGTGCGGTTGCGAGGCGCAGAATGGAAACAGGTTATGGTCACTGCGCCCAATATTGCCGCGGCCCTGCTGCTGCTTTTCCCCTACTTTGCCGTCGCCTTTTTCCCGCGAGCTGCCGTTGCCTGGGCCGAGCGGCTTCCGGTGCCGGTGCAGCTTACGCTGCCTATGCTGCTCTCTGTGCCTTACCTGCTGGTCACTCTGTCCGCCGGAATCTTCCGCTGGAGCTGGTTTGCTCTCTACCTGCTGCTGCCGGTGACCATCGCCGCCCTGCTGCGGCTGGCCCGGCAAATGGACCCTCCGAAACCCTCCGAAATGCCGGGCACCAACCCACCGGAGCGCGGCACCCGACCCCCCTTGTTGATCGACTTTGCCATCCTCATCGTCCTCGGCCTGGCCGTCGACCTGCGCTGGTTCGAGCGAGCATGGCCGCCGCACATGGCAATTTTCAATAAAGTCCTGCTGCTCGACGCCGGCATCTATGGCTTTGTTCTCATCCGTCAGCTCGGCGGAACCGGCTTCGACCTGCGCCTGCGTCTGCTCGACCTCGGCATAGGCCTTCGCGAAGCCGCCTTCTACACTCCCATCGCCCTCGCACTCGGCCTGGCTCTCGGTTTTCTCCACATCCACGCCGTCTGGCCAGGTTTCGGCAAGATCGCCGCCGCGTGGATCTTCACCTTCTTCTTCATCGCCGTGCCGGAGGAGCTGTTCTTCCGCGGCTGGCTGCAGAATTTATTGGAGCGAAGGCTCGGCAGCCGCGGCGCATTGTTTCTAACCGCAGCACTCTTCGGCCTCGCGCACTTCAACAAACGGACAACGTTTTTCAATTGGCAATACGTCGTGCTGGCTGCGCTGGCCGGCGTCTTTTACGGTCGCGCGTGGCGTCGCTACCGGCGCGTTGGCACGTCGGCCGTCACCCATGCCACGGTGGACGCGATCTGGTCGCTCTGGCTCCGCTGAATCGGCAGCGGCAGCTGCCGCCGCCCGTGATGGTACTTCAGATATCCGAGCCCCACGCGCATGTTGTGGTCCACGTGCCCGGGAACCGCGACGGCAATCGTAATGCCCAGAATGGCGTGTGCAATCGCCAGCGGATACAGATTGCGGTAACGCAGGAAGAGCAAGCAGGCCAGCGTTCCCCAAACGATCGTGAGAATCGAAAGGATCGGGTTGGGCAAATGCGCAATGGCGAACAGCCCCGCCGCCGCAAACGCAGCCTGCCGCGGACTAGGCAAGAGGCGCAGCAGCCGCGACAGGAAGAAACACTGCAGAAGGAACTGTTGCACGCCCGACCAGAGGGCGTACAACCAATAAGCCTCGAAGAGCAGCCGCGTGTTTTCCGGCTGCCGCAGCGTGTGCAGCCGCGCCGCTATCAGCACAGCCACCGCCGCAATCGCCAGCGCCGCTCCCACCACCCAGAAGGACCGGAAGAAGTTGCCGGTGCGCAGGCCCATTGCCCGCAGGCCATCAAACGACATGCCGATAATCGCGGCAATCGCGATGACGGCCACCCACCAGAGAATTTGCTGCCAGGGCCGCGGCGTCCAGATGACCATCAGGATGAGCCCGTAGGCGATGGCGATTTCGGCAATATCCCGCCGCCGGCTGCGCACGCGCGTGCGCGGCTCTTCCATCAGCGGATCCTTAACACTGGATGCCATAACCTCGATCCTACCCCGCTCTATTCGGTATTTCCATAACCGACACTTCAACCCATGAAGGCAGAACACTCTACAAGAAGATGCGGGAGATATGGTTCTTCGGAAGGGCTTCGGCAGCTTCACTGCCGCCGCCGTTATTCTAGGATGGCTTCTGGCCCAGCCTCGTTGCCCCGCGAAGTGAGCACCACCGCAGCGCCCACAATCATTGCGCCGCCCAGCCACGCATACGGCCCCAGTTTTTCGCCCAGCAGTTCCACGCCAAGGATGGATCCAAGCGCCGGCTCGATATTGAGAAAGACGCCTGCCCGCGACGCCGGCACCTGGTGGATGCCCCAGTTCCACAGGACCGTGGTGGTGGCCGTGCAAAGCAGACCGCTTGCGGCCAGTGCCAGCCACGCCGTGACGCTCACGTGCGCAAAGGGCAGCGGGGCCACGTGGCGGCCAACTACGGCCGGCGAAAAGTACACTACCAGCAGCATCACCGTGCCGGTAAGAATCGTATAGGCGCTCACCACGGGCGCCGTGTGCGTCAGCATCAATTTCTTGCTCAATATGATCCAGGCAAGCGCCGTGACAAGCGAGACGATCACCAGCAGATCGCCGCCAAGCGTGGGAGTTTCATGCCCCGTGGTGGCGTGGCTGCCGCCCAGCACCACCAGCGTCACGCCCGCGGTGCTGACAATGAGGGCCAGCCAGCCCGACCAGTCGAGCTGCTCACCGGCAAACAGCACAGCGGCAACGGCCAGCAGCACCGGCATCGCGCCCACCATCAGCGCGGCGTGGCTCACCGTGGTCCGCGCCAGGCCGTTAAACTGCAGCAGGAACTGGATCGGAATGCCGAAGGCCGCGGCTACCAGCAGCAGCCGCCATTCGCGTGCATTCATGCGCACGCGGTTGGCCAGCGCCACCGGCGCTATGCCCAGCGAAGCAAAGAAGAAACGGTAGAGCACCATATGCTCCACGCTCATCTCATTGAGTGCCAGCCGCCCCCAGAAGAAGCCCGTGCCCCACAGGCAGCCTGCCGAGGCGCATGCCAGGTATCCGAGCAGCTGCCGGCTGCCCGCGCTCCGGCCAGCGCCGGCCACTTCGGTCTGCTGCACGGCCATACCCATACTGTCGCATACGAAGGCCGAGCGTTAGCACCGATGACGGCTGACCATTGACCACTGGGAGGGCTTCAGCTCTTGGGCCGCAGATGCGCGTCATCAACCGGCTCAGGATCCTCGAAGGCCGGAATCTGCGGCAGGCTGGCACGCAGCCCGCTCCAGCCCTCGGAGACCACGATGCTGTTCTGAGGATTTCCCGGCTGGTAGCGCACGCTGCACGGGAACCCGACGCGGATTTGCGCCACGTCAACCAGCGTGCCCAGGTCCGTGATGTCCTGCGAGCACTCGTAGTCCACGCCGCCGATGCGGTAGCTGAATAAGAGCAGCGTCAGCGGACGGGCCTCCGGTCCGGAGTCTCCGCGGACGTTTTTTGATCCTTTGGGTGGCGGGGCATCGATCTCGCAAATGTCCAGCAGCATGCCGTCCACGATGCGGCCGATCTGCACCAGATGACGCCGGCGCATCCGCTCCAGCTCTTCCTCGCTGGGCCGCTTGCGGAGCATGATCCAGGCAACGGCCCCGCCAAGGATCGCCAGCGAAGCGACGCCGCCTGCGATCTCCCATCCGTTTTTGCTGAGCAGGACCATTCCAGACGGGACACCGAACGGTCCCATCAAGAGAATACCGCAGGTGGAATTGGGCGCGCGCGCGTCGATCACGTATCGGGACGGTGCTGGCAAATTCCCGAACAGCGCAGCGCAGAAGTGCCAAATTGAAACCGGAACATTGCACGCCGCGGCGCCACAGTCGTTTTCCAGTCAAATTGCTGCCGTTGGGTTTCGATCGGATTGTCAACAGCAGGTTTCCGGTCGCGTCTGAGTTTTCAAATACTTTTAGACCGCCAAGTTTCCGGAGCAGTTGTCGCCGCGCCTACTCCTTCACCTGCAGCCGGTCGAGCGCCGGAAACAGAAACAGTGCAATCGCCGCGTTGACGATCGCCTCGACCACTTCGGCGAGCCAGCGCCACTCGAATTCAAGCCCGAGCATGAACCGCGCCACGAACAGAAAGATGGCGCTCGACAGCAGCGAGAGCACAAAGTTGAGCATTGCACGGATGAGATGGTTCTCCACGTCGATGCGAATGCCCACCGAAGCCGCTAAAAACCCCACCACCGATTTGGCAATGCCGTTGAGCCCGATCGCGTGATGCGTGAGAGCGTCTTCAAACAGCCCCAACACCGCGCCCATCACCGTCCCCTGGATGGGGCTTCGGCGGCCAAGAGCAAAGTAGATGGTGACCACCAGCGGCAGGTCGAACAGGGCATACGACCCCAGTATCCGCGGCAGCCACGATTGCAGCACCAGCGCAGTGAGCGGCACCAGCGCATAAACAATCAGCGGATAGCGATGGATTTCCAGGTCGCGGCGAAAGTCCGCGCCGAGCAGGGACATGGCTTACTGAGCCCTCCCCTGCGTCTCCGGCTGGACTTTTTCCTGCGCGGGTTTGGTGGTGTTCTTCTGGGGCGAAACTTCACTTGCAGCCGGACTTGGCTCCGCTGGTGAAGCCGTACCATCAGCTACGCCCGGCGAGAAACGGTCAGGATGCAGCGTGGGCAGCAGCTTGGGCGCGGGAGGCTGCGCCGCAGCGCCGTTTTGCGCCGCCTGCTGCGCCGTCCCCGCCGCATTGCCGTTATTGCCCACGGTATTTCCATCGTCCAGCCCCGGCAGCCGCTCGGCCATAATCTGCGATGCCTTCATCTGCTCCTCAATGGCCGCTGCCTGCGCTCCCTTAAGCGCCTCGCTGGTGGCCATGTCCTTCTGCTCCTG
>JASIJW010000026.1:0-3335 GCA_030050035.1 Acidobacteriaceae bacterium
GCGCCACGGTCCGCCGCACTGCCAGCATGCACCCCTTCAACCCGTTCGAGGAGGGCTTCATATGCAGGCTCACTTTCATTCCCAACCATCAGAGCACGTCGCTGCTCAAGGAAATCCCCAATGCGCCGGCGCATCATCTGGATGAACGCTTCCGCCCGTTCCTCAGTCAGAAACTGGAATAACTCAGCTTCAAACAGTTCAATGCTGGAGTTTGTCGCGAGAGCATCATTCTGTTTCAACCTTCCTTCCAGCGCTTGTCGAGCCGAAACAGAGAACACCTTCGGTGCCTGTAGAAACGCAAATTCTTTAAGCTTGTTCTGCACGTAGTCGAGCACCTGCGAGCGTTCCGCCTCGCCAATGGTGTCCTGTTTGTTCACAATGAGAAAGAGCGGCTTGCTCGCCTCTCGAATCCGCCTCAAGGCGCGAATCTCTTCTTCGGAAAGAGGGCTTTCATAGCTGGTAATCAACACGAACGCATCGGCTTCGGGAAAGAACCGTTCCGTTGTTTGCGTATTTTCGGCAATCGCAGAGCCCAGGCCTGGACTATCGACAAAGAACAGGCCTCGGCGCAAAATCTCTACCGGAAGCTCGATCTCTGCATATGCCACGTTTTTTACGTTGCCCGGATTTGCCTGCTGCGTCACGTATTCCGGTAACTGGGAAAGCGGAATGTCCTGCCGCAAACGCGACCCGGAAAAATTTAGCACGACACGATTTCGGCTACCGTACCGCACGGTCGTGATGACTGAGGTCAACGGAAGAATACCGGTGGGAAGATATGCGCCACCCAGCAATGCATTCACCAGCGTCGATTTCCCGCGGTTGAACCTGCCGACAAGCATCAGATTGAAACGATCGTCTGCAAGGCGCCCCTGGAGGTCACGCACGACTGATTGCACGTCGGTGTCCTTCGTACCCACCGCCTGAGCGGCACGAAGGATTTCTGCCATGGCGAACTTCGCTTGTTCGTATTCCTTCAGATCCATGCAATTCCCCAGTCTTGCGACCGTTGAAGCTTACAACGTTCCATGCCGTCAAGCCTCAAGCCTGTTGCCGAGAAGATGGTGCAAAACGCGCCAGAAGGGCGAAAGCCAGTTCGGGTTTTCGCCAAGTCGCTGTCGATGCGCGGCAACTCTCGCCGCAACCGATTGCGCGATCATCGCGTGCTCGTCCAGCAACTCGATCGTCTCCATTTCCTGCGCTCCATTCATACTTTTGGCGCCTTCAATCAAAGCCGACACAATCTCTTCCTTGTTTGCTTCGGAACCGATTCCAAAACCGATTCGAGCGGTTGCAATCACGCAATCTGCATCTTCGTGCCACAGGTAGCCACGCAGTTCCGGCCATTCGCTTACGCCAGCTCCCCACTCGGCCAATAGCTGGAGCGTCGAACGCAGGCGACGTAATGCGGCAGATCCGCAGATTGAAACTTCCGATAATCCTCTAAGGAGCAACACTGCGAACGGCCGGGCAGCTTCGGGCATCTTCCTCAAGGCTGCTTTTGCGTCTTCACGGCATAGATCATCTTCAAGCAGTTCAAACAGGATCGGAACAGCCTCAGGAGGGCGAAACTCGCCGACGGCTTCCACTAGGCCACCGGTTGCGCGGTCCCGAAGCGCTCTCAACAGTGTTGGAAGCACCTCGTCAGAATGGCAATGCAGAAGTTCTTGTGCCGCCGCGCTGCGCACAGCGTCCTCCGCAAGCAGCACAGCGGCATCTGCAGGCTTCGAGTATTCGTGAAAATAAGTAAGCAACGATGAGCACGCGCCCAGTTCGCCCAATACTCTAACGGCGCGGCAGCGTGGCATCGCAAGCGATCGCGGCAGTGATCTCAACAGAAACTGCGCTACGTCGGGAACTACTCGCGGCCCCTGAGCAATCAGTTCTTCCGTCGCGCGATCCCCGTCGACAACTGAATCCAGCAATCTAATCAGCCGTTCAATTCGTTCATATTCTTCGGGTAAATTTCCCATCTTCGATGTTCCCTGTGAACTCTGCGCGCTTTTATGTCAATGCTCAATTCAATTCACTTCGGCAAGTTGCCGGTCTGCAATACGGAAATAAGGGCATCCTGATCTGGCGTAGTAATCGGCATTTCACGAATCCCCCGAATCGTTTCTTCGACCGGGTACTCATATTCTTTGCGGAGGATCCGTCCGTTCTGCCAAACTGCGTAGCAGGCCATCGGTCGCCCTGTCTTCGGCTGTCCGAGACTGCCTGGATTAAGAATCGCGGTGCGGCCTTCCATCCGCAAAAACGGTGTATGCGTGTGGCCAACGATCAGCACGTCGGCATCGATGGCCCTCACATGGTCCCGCCACGCCGCTGAATCTTCCGGGCAGTAGCCAAACAACGGATCGACTGGAGTTGCATGGACGAGATAAAACCTCGCTGAGCCGGTGCAAATTTCCCGGTAGAGAGGCAAATTGCGAAGATAATCCAGATCATCCCCGGAACAGACCTGCTGTGTATACCGGAGTGTTTCCGCCGCCAGCCGCTTATATGGAGGCGAACAGCGGGGATCGGCTGAGAATCCGGCCGCATTGTCGTGGTTCCCGCGTACGCATGCGGATGCATTGTGCTTTATCCACTGCACAACTTCGTGCGGATGAGGCCCGTAATCGACGAGGTCTCCGATACACCAGAGCGCGTCATAGTCTCGCTCTGGTAGCGCGTCCAGTGCAGCAATATTCCCGTGAATATCAGACACCACGACGATCTTCACAGTACCCTCGTTTCTGGTCGAAGAGCACTCGGCTCCGCAACCGCTCAAATGCGAAGATGAATTTCGGGGAGCCAGCCAGGAGGGCAGGAGAATCCCCGACGACATCTCGTCAGGGGTCATCATCTGCCCACCCAAATGTGGCATATAAGGATGGAACAGCAGTTAAGGCGAACCCCTTCGCCTGCGACCTCCGTATTTGCGAAGGTTCACCACGAGTATACCCAATAACTGTGGTCATAGACATAATGCGACAGCAGCCAGCGCGCCTAATGATAGCTACGACGGAAACGGCGTGGCAGTCTCAGGCCCGGGGAAACGAGTCGCCGTTCTTGCCGGTCGCAGGAACCACGCAAGAGAGTAGGCAATATCCGCACTCCGTATCTATCTTCGTCGCGGTGATGTCAAGAAAGGCCAGCGCTGGTGGCAGCAGCTCGTGGAGAAGCCGCTTTCTACATATTGGTGGAGTCTGCGATGCAGACAGGAATGGCACACGCTACGGTGAACCTGTCACACATCGGCTATACCCACGATGCGACTAGGGTCAGTCATGACCATTCGGAGATTCCCGCGAGCGCTCTGCCTGTCTGCGTTGAGCTCCTGGCGCCCAAGC
>JASIJW010000214.1:0-4876 GCA_030050035.1 Acidobacteriaceae bacterium
GTTCTCCGCGGAGTGTCTGACGATCCTCCTGACCCAAACGATTTCAGAGAATATATTGGGCTTGAAGTTGCCCTCTATCGGAAAATGCAAAGGCCGGGTTATTTCGCGTTCCTCATTGATCCAAGAGCACAGCGCGATCAGGGAATCTTCATTATCTTCTCCAAGACGGTTCGGGAGAACGGTCAGTGGAAATTGAAGCTCGATCCAGAAGGCCCATCCCGGCTGACCATCACCGATTGCAATGACGAAGCCTGCGCGGCGCGCGTGCCTCTCGGCCTGGTTGAAGCTGGACCGGATCGGAACAAGATGGATTTACTCGATAAATTTCTCAGTTCCAATCACCTTCTCGTGCTTTACATGAAGGGCGGCAGAGCCTATCGAACAATGGTCATTCTGTCCTCATTTCAGAAGGAATACAAAAGAGTGATGGAGTCTGAAATGGCTCAACCCCCACCGAACAAGTAGGTCCGCCGTTGGGATCTGGAAACTCTACTTTCCTGCCTCGGCAAGCCGCACCAGAATCCCAACCCGCGCCGTGCGCCCATCGGCCAATGTGGTCGTCGGCGTCTTCGACACTTCGATCGTCCGGTCGGTCAGATTTTCCGCCGCGGCAAAAAGCTCGAACCGGCTGCCGAAATCGTGCGCGCCGTATGCATCGAGGCGAAAGTAGCCGTGCAGCAGGAACTGGTTGGCATCGTCGTCATACATGCGGCCGCTGAGCCGCGATTGCAGGCTGAGCGTGCCGAGCCGCGGACGCGCTGCGCGCAAATTGAGCGTGGCCATGTTGCGCGCCACTTCAGGAATCCACTTGCCCAAGTCTTCGGTTCCACGAGAGACAGCTGCATTTGCGTACTGGTAGCCGCCATCGACAGCCAGCCACGCCATTGGCTCTAGTCCAAAGTCAAGCGAAACACCGCGGCTTTCGATCTGACCGAGATTTTCGCGCATCAGCAGAATGGGCGAAGAGTTTGGATTAATCGTAACCGCGGTAATGGGCCGATTGACCTGCGTGAGAAAGTAGCTGGCGCGCACCGTGCCCCAGCGTCGCTCGCTGGCCACGCCCGTCTCCCAACCGGTGGCGCGCTCGCTCAGCAGACTCGCGTTGGGTTTAGTCAACTCGTTGCCCACCTGGGTTGCGCGGTAAAGCTCGCTCGGCGTGGGCGCGCGAAACGCGCGAAATCCCGATGCTGTAAGAGCCCAATGCTCGCCCAGCCTGCGCGAAACTCCGAGCCGCGGGTCGAACAGCCGCTGCCCAAATTGTGGCGGCTCGGTGGCGCTCGGCGTCCACGCCGCACCTGTCCACTGGAACTGCCGCCCATCGTAATTCTGGAACCAGTCGAGACGGCCGGCTGCCGCAAGGGTCCACGCGCGATGCACCCACATGGCCTCGCCATACGCGCCGGAATCGCGCTGGTGGTCGTGCAGATTCGTGGTCGCGGCTCCGGTGAAGCTCTGCTCCTCATCCCACACGCGCACATCGTGCGTATCGGCGCCGGCAAGCAGCGCCAAGCCCGCGCCCAGCGGCTGGCTCCAGTGCGCCGCCGCGCCTAGTTCGTTTACAGGCGCAAACGTGTACTTGGTCGGAGTTTCGCTGCAGCGGTAACTGCAGGCCGGGTCAGCCAGGCCAGGCACATTCGTGATGCTAGAGAATGTCTGCCGGTACCGCTCATCTGCGCCGTAAACGCGCACGCCCAGCATGGCCGCGTTCTGAGTCTTCCAGTCGCCGCCGGTGATGTACCGCAGCAAGCGCGTGCCGTTTATCTGATACGGGGTACCGTTGTGCCGCCACTCATTGAACGCACTAGTCCGCGCAAAAAGCCGCAGCGGTCCGCCCCACCTCTCGGCCTGATGATCACCCTCAACCAGCGCATTCTGTCCGTGCACATTGCTCGGCTGGTCGATCGGCCCACGCTGCGCAGGCGCTTCCTGGATGTAGCCATCGGTGCCCAGCACGCCGCCCGCGCCCAGCACGCTCCACAATCCATGCGCGGCCTGCGCCAGCACGCCTTCATCGATCGTCCCCTCGGAGCCGTAGCTCGACGCGAGCTCAGTCTCGTCGGTTGAAGGCCGCACCGGTATCACGCTGATCACGCCACCAATTGCGCTTGAGCCATAAAGATCGCTGGCCCCGCCGCGCACCACTTCCACGTCGCGAATCGAAAGCTCCGGCTGCTGGTTCCACTCGATCCATCCACCCAGCGGATCGTTCAGCGGCTGATCGTCTTCGGTCACCAATGTGCGGCTGGCCGAGGTAGATCCCAGGCCGCGCAGGCTCACGCCCTGCGAGGTTGGATTGGCCACCAGCGAGCTCGAGCGCCGGTAAAGTTCGACGCCGGGGAGCTGGCGCATCTTGCCATCGAGCGTGACAGCGGCGGTGCTTCGTAGAGCGGTCTGTTCGAGCTGACGGGTCGACGCCGGGCTTTCAAGCTCCCCGAGCGGCGTGCGATAGGCAGTCACGGTGACCCGCTCGGCGAAAGCCTCGGGCGCGAGATGAATGATAGCTCCACCGGTTAGCGTAACCGACTGTCCGGCGAACCCCTGCGCAGCGATGTGCACTGCGCAGGGCGCTGCACAAACGAAAGTAGCGCTACCCGCGGCATCGGTGCGTGCCAGCGGTTGAGCTGCCGGGCTTTCGATGAGCGCGCCGGTGACGGCCGCGCCGCTGCTGTCCTCAACAGTCACACTGATCGACGCAACAGACTGCCCACTAGCACGCGGATCCAGCCCAAGCGCCAGCATCGCCGCCACCAGCAGCGGACCAAATTTCGTTTTGGATGGGAACAACAGCATTGCCAGTGCGGGTGGGAGCGGAGAACACACGCTGAAGCAATTGTGCCACGGTTGCGCCGGTGCGTGGGTCCCGGGCCTCAGGCGCAATTTCATTCAGCGGGATTAGAACGAAGGCGCGCTCGGCAAGCCGCGGATGTGGAATCTCAAGGCCGGGTTCGTGAATAGTCTCATCGCCGTAGAGCAGCAGGTCGAGGTCGAGCGTGCGCGGGCCATTCGTAGTTCCAGCGGAACGGTCGCGGCCAAAGGTGCGCTCGATCTCAAGCAGCGCATTCAGCAGTTCGCGCGGGCCAAGCGCAGTTTCGAGAGCAACCACAGCGTTTACAAACCGCGGCTGATCGGCAAAGCCCACCGGCTCGGTGGAGTAGAGCCGCGAGCGCGCAGTCACGCGACCAATCACGCTCAGCCGGCGAACGGCCGCAACCAGCGTAGCCTCGGGAGAACCGGCTGGACTGGGCAGATTGCCGCCCAGACCGATGTAAGCGGTAACCATAGCTTAAGCGTACTTGACCCCACGGACGAAGACCTGTCCTCGGGTTCCGTGTACGCGAGCGCCGCCACGAATCGGGGCACGAGTCCGCGCGCAGCCATTTCTGCTAGCATCCTCTCTTGGAGACCCGATCACGATGGATGCATTGAATAACGCAGGCCTTGGCGCTCGCCGCAATGAAGACATCGCACTCGATCTGCTGAAGTTCGTCGCCGGCACCGTGGGCGTGGGCAGAACGGCTGTGCCTTCAACCGGCTTCAGCGGAGCAACCGCGGGAAAAACCGAAGAACAGGTAGCGCAGCTCCTCGAACTCTACGGCCGCTGCCTGAAGGCAGTGGAGGGCAAATCGGCAGAGAAAGAGGCCGCGCGATAGCCAGCCCGGTCAGTGTACGCGTGGCTGTGGCGGGCGCCGGCGCATTCGGGCGCAATCACCTGCGCGTGCTGCGCGAGATCGAATCCGCAGGCCACGGCGCTTCGCTGGCAGCTGCTGTTGAGCCCGATGCAGCCCGCGCCGCCGAAGCCGTGGATCAGTATGGCATTCCGGTTTTCTCCTCGATTCAGGAGTTGCTCGCCGCCGGATTGAAGCTCGACGCGGCCGTGGTCGCGGTGCCCACGGTGCACCATCACGCCGTGGCCTCCTTGCTTCTCGACGCGGGACTCGACCTGCTGGTGGAAAAGCCGCTGGCGGCAAATCTCGCC
Organism: Acidobacteriaceae bacterium; assembly: GCA_030050035.1. Lineage (GTDB taxonomy): Bacteria > Acidobacteriota > Terriglobia > Terriglobales > Acidobacteriaceae > Telmatobacter. The sequence continues at coordinate 3,977 of JASIJW010000214.1, forward strand.
GAAGCCGACGACCTCATTGCACGGGCCCAGCGCGCCAGCCGCATCCTCCAGCCCGGGCATCTCGAGCGCTTCAACCCTGCGGTGCTCGCCATCGAACCGCGGCTCACGCGGCCTATGTTCTTTGAGGCGCACAGGTTGAGCGTCTTCACTCCGCGGTCATTGGATGTCGATGTCGTCCTCGACCTCATGATCCACGATCTCGACATTGTGCTCACCTTCGCGGCCTCTCCCGTGCGCGAAGTGCGCGCCGTCGGGCTGCCCATCCTGTCGCCCAAGGTGGACATCGCCAACGTGCGGGTGGAGTTCGAATCGGGCTGCGTCGCCAATTTCACAGCCTCGCGCGTCTCCACTGAGCGCGTCCGCAAGCTGCGCTTCTTCGAGCCGCGGCAATATGTTTCCATCGACTACGCTCGCCGCGATGTACTGGAGATCCGCGTAGGTCAAGCGAACAGCGGAATCGGAACGATTGCCGGAGTCGCGAGCGGCAAAGCTGCCGAGCAGTTGCGGCCCGAAGTCATGGCGGCCATCGCTTCAGGCAACGTCGATCCTTCACTACTCGCCAAGCTCGCAGAAGCCGGTCAATTTGCCGGCAAGGCGCCAGCGCTTCCCAGCCTCGAGTTTTCAAAGCCGCACATTACGCCCGGCGAACCGTTGCGCCTCGAAATCGAATCCTTTCTCGAGTCAGTTCGCACGCGCCGCGCGCCCCGCGTCACGCCGCAGCAGGGCCGCGCCGCTCTCGAGCTGGCGCTCACGATACAGACCACTATGGCAGCGCACGCTGACCGCGCCGGCCTGAGCGATTTCTTTAACCCCGGCGGCAACAACTAGCCGCGCACAACCTTGGCCCGCCACGCGCCGCGCGGGAAGTCGGCGCGTGCCCGTCGTGAAACAACCGCGCCG
>JASIJW010000215.1:0-3048 GCA_030050035.1 Acidobacteriaceae bacterium
ACCCATCAAGGAATAATGAAGGCGATGCGAAATGTTGTGGTAGTGGGCGGCTGCGGACACGTGGGGTTGCCGTTCGGAATGGTGCTGGCTGACCACGGAATGCAGGTGGTCCTGCTGGATGTGGATGCGGACAAGGTTGCTCAAGTCAATGCAGGGCGCATGCCGTTTCTTGAGAACGGAGCCGACGTTCTGCTGCCAAAGTTGATCGGCAAATCGCTTGTCGCCACCACGGACACGGAGTGCCTGCGCAAAGCTGAGGTTGTCATCTCGGTCATCGGGACGCCGGTCGATGAGCACCTCAACCCGACGGTTTCGGCTCTCTACCGCAGTCTGGATAATTTGATTGAGTATGTGCCTGATGACTCGCTTCTGGTGTTGCGGAGCACGCTTTATCCGGGTGTCACGCGCCTGATCAAGGATCGCATCGATCAGCGCGGAAGAAACATACACGTGGCGTTCTGTCCGGAAAGAATCGCAGAAGGGAAGGCGATCGAGGAGCTCACGACGCTGCCGCAGATTATTTCGGCTTTTGAGCCGGTGGCGCTGGCCAAGGCGCGCGAAGTTTTCGGCCTCATCGCACCAACCCTGATTGAATTGGAGCCGCTGGAAGCGGAGCTGGCCAAGCTGTTCACGAATAGCTGGAGGTACCTGAATTTTGCCACTTCCAACCAGTTCTACATCCTGGCCGAGAGCTACGGCCTGGATTTCTATCGAATTTATGACGCCGTCACGCGCGAGTATCCCCGCATGCGCAGCTTTGCGCGCGCGGGTTTTGCCGCCGGGCCGTGCCTGTTGAAGGACACGCTGCAATTGTCGACGTTTGCCAGCAACAATTTCTTCCTCGGCCACGCGGCGATGCTGGTGAATGAGGGACTGCCGAACTTTATCGTGACGCAGTTGCGCGAGCAGGGACTGTCGACGAGCGTGGTTGCCATCCTGGGCATGGCGTTCAAAGGAGATTCGGACGATAACCGGAGCAGCTTGTCCTATAAGCTGAAGAAGCTGCTGGAGGTGGAGGCGCGCGAGGTGCTTTGCACGGATCCGTTCATCTCCGACGCAAGATTTGTTTCGGTGGAGCAGGCCGTCGAGCAGGCCGATATCGTCGTCCTGGGCGCGCCGCATTCCGCGTATCGCTGCCTGCAAATTCCATCCACCAAAAAAGTGGTCGACGTGTGGGGATTCTGGCGCGATGGAAAACGGGCGAAGCAAGTTGATACGAAGAGGGAGGGTAAGTGAAGGTTCTTGTTACCGGCGCGGCCGGCTTTATTTGCGGGTATCTGATTCAGGAATTGCTTGACCATGGCTACGAGGTTGTGGGCCTGGATAACTTCAGCAAGTATGGGCGCAGTCAGAAATCATACGATAGCCATCCCCATTACCGGTTCGTTGAAGGAGACGCGAAGGACGTTGAGCTGCTGAAGAATCTGCTCTCCGACTGCGACCACTTTGTAGCGGCAGCGGCGATGATCGGGGGAATCTCGTATTTCCACGAGTTCGCCTATGACCTGATGGCAGAGAACGAGCGGATTACGGCCAGCGCATTCGACGCCGCTATTTACGCGCACGAGCACAACAAGCTCGAGAAGATTACGTTGCTGTCGTCGAGCATGGTGTACGAATCCACGGCAGAGTATCCGACTCCAGAAGGGGCTGAGATGCGGTGCCCGCCGCCGAAGTCGACTTACGGATTTCAAAAGCTGGCCACCGAGTATTACGTGAAGGGCGCATGGCAGCAATATCGCCTGCCGTATACGATCGTGAGGCCGTTCAACTGCGTCGGGATCGGAGAAAAGCGCGCTCTGCGGGACGTGGATGTGTATAGCGGAAACGTGAAGCTGGCGATGTCGCACGTGGTGCCCGATCTGGTGCAGAAGGTGCTCAAGGGCCAAGACCCGCTGCACATTCTCGGCAACGGCAAACAAGTGCGTCATTACACGTATGGCGGCGACCTGGCGAGAGGAATCCGGATCTGTATCGAGCATCCGAAGGCGCTGAACGAGGATTTCAACTTGTCGACGCCGGTGCGCACCACGGTTCTCGAATTGGCCGAGCTGATCTGGAAGAAGATTCACAAGGATGCGAAGCCGTTCCGCGTGGCTCACGATCCCGGTTATGAGCACGACGTGCAGGAGCGCTCTCCGGATGTAGAAAAAGCGGAACGATTGCTGGGCTACCGCGCGGAGACACCGCTGAGCACAATTCTGGATGAAGTGATTCCGTGGATTGACGAGCAGATCAGGGTGGCTCAGATCTAATTTTGTTTTTCTCTTGCCCGGCGCCGCTGCCGGACGCGAGAGCATTGCGGCCTGAGAATGCGGAACCGAAAAGGGAGGACAGCGGTGACTGCCAGCAGGGACGATCTCACTATCATCATTCCCGTATATAACGAGGGCGCCGGATTCGAAGATTTGTGGAGGGAACTTACCACCTACATCGAATGCCCGTTCCGCGCGCTGGTGATTTACGACTTCGATCAGGACGATACGGTGCCGGTGGTGCAGGCGGTGATAGCGCGCGGCGAGCAGCGCCTTAGCCTGGTCAAAAATTCCGTGCGGCGGGGCGTTGTGGGCGCGCTGCTCACTGGCTTCCGCCAGGTTGAGAGCGGACCCTTGCTGGTGGTGATGGCCGATCTCTCTGACGATCTGGCCCAGGTGAGCCGCATGCTGGAGCTGTATCGCGAGGGATACCAGATTGTTGTCGGCAGCCGGTATATGAAGGGCGGGCGCATTGTGAATGGGCCGGTGCTCAAGCAGGGCCTGTCGCGCATTGCCGGCGTCAGCCTGCACTGGCTGCGCGGCATTCCAACGCACGACGCGACCAATGCATTCAAGATTTACGACAGCCAGATGCTGCGGCAGTTCCAGCTCGAGAGCGAGCGGGGCTTTGAGCTGAATCTCGAAATTACGGTCAAGGCATTTCTTGCCGGCTATCGCATTGCTGAGATTCCGTCGACGTGGCGCGACCGCACGCAAGGGCAGTCGAAGTTCAAGCTGTTCGCGTGGCTGCCGCATTATCTGCGCTGGTATTTTTATGCTTTTCGGCCGAAGC
>JASIJW010000216.1:0-6097 GCA_030050035.1 Acidobacteriaceae bacterium
GCTGGGCCGCGCAGGGGCGTCCTTGGTTAATCGAAGACGTTGTCCAAAAAGCCGCTGCATGCAGTTCTGCTGCGGGGATCATCGATGTCGATGCCGAGCCGCTCATGCTCGAGCTCGGAATGCCGCAGCGCATCAATCACGAGCTCACGCGCGCCGGATTCGCGCCCATCCCCGACACCCCCGGCAACGAGCCGCTCTTTGCCCGCGTCATCTTCGAGAGCCTCGCCGCGCGCTACGGCTCAGCCATTTCCAGCCTTGAGCGCATGCTCGGACGCAAGCTCACCCGCATCCACATGCTGGGCGGCGCCAACCGCAACCGCCTGCTTGTTGAGCTGACCGAAAAGCAAACCGGCCTGCCGGTGGAGATCGGCGAAACCGAAAGCTCCACCATCGGCAATCTCGCTGTGCAACTCGCCGCCAGCGAATCAGATGGAGCTCCGGTAAGCGCAGCGGCCGTCCGCGCCTGGGCCGCGCGGCTCTGCCAGCCAGCCGGCCAGCCGGTCTAAACCTGCACATCTATCCGTTCTGCACCCGCATCAAACCTGCAAGGTCCGTGACAGCGGTTTCGCTTCTGCTCCATTCCGAGGCGGTCGAGACCCGGGCAGCCAAGAATCGAGACGCTCGAGCGACTTTTCTCCGGGCAACAAAGCCTTGGCAGAAAAGATCGCTCGGCGTCGAGGGCGCAACCGCCCGCATCGGCCCGCAAGGAGAGAAGATTATGGCTACCAAACCTCCTAAAAAATGCGCCAATCCGGCATGCGACTGCATTCCCGCCGATGGCTCCAAGTACTGTGGTGCTCACTGCGAGGGCGCCGGCGGAGCCACCGAGTTGGTCTGCCGTTGCGGCCATCCCGGCTGCAGCGGCGAGGAAATCACCGCTCCGCTAAGTCCGAACGTTGCCTCCGCGCACCCGCCAGCGTGAACTGCCCGTGCACCACCGTGGCCCCGCTCGTTCTTTGCCCGTAGGGTGGTGCACCCCGCACCAACCCACGCGCTATCTTCATGCTGCCGCAAGCGCAAATCCGGCCCCCGTCCCGCATCGTGCCCCCCTGACAATTTCCCGCATCTTACCCCTTGCGGTTCGAAGTCAGAGTGACTATGATTGCTGTCACGCCTAAGTCGGAACCGCATCAAGAGGAGAATCCTTATGCGGACTCAGGTTCGGGTCACCGCACTCTTGGCACTGTGCATTACCTTGGTTCCCGTGTGCGCGTATTCCTCCGACAATAAAGTCCCCGACGAACAGAGCATCGCGGCTCTCGAAGCCAAGGCCAACCAGGCTCAGCCGCGCGAGCAACCCTTTCTCTACGCCGAGCTCGTTCACCAGATGACCGAGTTGAGCGTCCACCAGTACGCGGCCGGCAACGTGGCCAAGGCAATGGGTCTGCTGCAGCGCATTCAGGCCCTGGCCGCCAAGATTCACCTTTCGCTGGCCACCAACGACAAGCGGCTCAAGAACGCCGAAATCCTGCTCAGCAACACCGCCTTCCGGCTCAATGAAATGCTGAAAGCGAGCGACTTCGAAGACCGCCAGGTGGTGAAGCAAACCCTCGCCAAGGTCAACGACGCCCAGGACGAGGCCATGATGACAGTCTTCCAGAAGTAGCGCCATCGCCAATCGGAGCATCGGAGTGGCCCGAGCAAAAGTCGGTGTTGGATCTCGTCCTTCGGCCTGGCTGCCGGCCTGGCTCGCGTTTACCACTCTGGTGCTCCTCTGCGCCGCGTCCACTCTCCGTGCCCAGCGCGACCAGCGCGATCCTTTGACCGAAGCGCAACAGGAGCAGATCGCCGAAGCCGGCATCGATCCGAACGCGCGCATCGCCCTCTACGCCAAGTTCACCAACGAGCACGCGCAAACCATCGAAGGCCTGGGCAAGCGGCACGAAGCCGGCCGCGGACGCCGGATCGACGGCGAGCTCCAGGACTTTGCCGCGCTCGTCGACGAGCTGGCCTCGAATCTGGACGAGTACGGCGACCGAAAGGCCGACATGCGCAAGGCTCTCAAAGGTCTGGACGAGGATGTCCCCCACTGGCAAGCCATCGTGCACGGCCTGCCCAACGATTTCGCATACGAGACTTCACGCAACGACGCCGGTGACGCCCTCAACGATCTCGCCGACCAGACCAAGAAGCTGACCGCCGATCAGGAAGCCTACTTCAAGGAACACAAAAACGCCAAGGGTCAGGATCGAGAAGAACCGCAATAAGCAGGGAGCGAGCGAGCCAGCAAGCAAGCCGAAGAGTCTCTTATTCCCCTGTTCTATTCCCTATTCTTGCTCTCTAGCTTCCTGTCCTTAAGCACGGCCATCGCCGCATTCCGCCCATTGATGCCGATCACGCTCCCGCCCGGATGCGTGCAAGCTCCGCACAGATATACGCCCTGCATCGGCGTGCGCGCGTTCAGCCGGTCAGCCCACATGTAAGCCGGCAGACACTCGCCCTGAAAGATATGCCCGCCCGTCAGCCCCACCTTCCGCTCGATGTCCGGCGGCCCCAGCACCTGCGCGTCCACCACGGCCGCGTCGATATTTGAGCAGAACCGCGCCAGCGACCGCGTCGTAAGAGTGCGCACTTCGTCCCTTCGCTCATCCCAGCTTCCGCGCGCAAACCGGTACGGCACATACTGGGCAAAGACGCTCATCGTGTGCAGCCCATCCGGCGCAACAGACCGGTCGTGCACGCTCTGGAAGTAAATCTCGCACCACAGATGTTCGGGCAGCTCGCCGCGCCGCGCCGCAGAGTAGGCCGCCTTCCACTCATCTTTCGTCAGCGGCGTGTTGATCTGCCCATAATGGTGCGGCTGGTTCGTTCCCGGCCGCGCCGTAAAATCCGGCAGCTCGCGCAGCAGAACATTCAGCTTCACCGTGCAACCTTCGATCGGGATCCGCTCCACCTGCCTGCGCCACTCCGCATCGGCTGCCGCGCCCAGCAGCCGCAGCGTCACTCGCGGATCGGTATTCGAAACCACGCGAGCCGCGCGAATCTGCTCGCCCGATTCCAGCACCACGCCCTCGCCAGGCACGATCTGCGCCACCGGAACGCCCGCCGCCACCACTGCTCCCGCGTCGCGCGCCGCATCGCAAATATAGAACGACACCATTCCCATGCCGCCGCGCACATAGCCCCACATCCCCGGCATGCCGCCCAGCCGGCCCGACGCATGATGAAATCGAATCGACGCCGTCCCCGCATCGAACGGGCTCGCATTCGTCCCAATCACGCCCTGCCCCAGATACGCAATCTGCAGCCGCTCATCGAGCAGGTAGCGCTCGACAAATTCGGCCATCGACCACTCAAACAACAGCGACCGCGCCTCATCGTCCGCACCTAATCTTTCTTCAATCTGCTCCCGGGTCGGCGCCTCGCCAATCCAGATATCGCCAGCGCCTTCCGGCCGCAGCGCGTCGCGCAGCCGCCGAATCACATCGTTCATCGCCCGCCAGCCATCCACATCGCCGGGCGCAAGCCGCCGCACCTCGTCAGCACAGCGCGCGTCATCATCCCATAGCTGCACGCTCGAACCATCGAGAAACGGAACAAAAAGTCCATTCACCGCCGGCGTCCAGTTGAAGCCGCGCCGCGGCAGCTCCAGCTCTTCAATCACCAACGGGTGCAGCAGTCCGGCCAGATACGCGCACGGCGACATGCGGACATTAGGAAATGGCTCCTCAATGGTGCACGCCCCGCCAATTCGCTCGCGGCTTTCAAACACCAGCACACGTTGCCCGACACGCGCCAGGTATGCCGCGCAAGCCAGGCCGTTGTGCCCTGCGCCCACCACAATTACGTCCCACGTACGCGCCGCAAGCTCGCGCACAGGCGCGGGCAAGCCAATTTCGCCAAGGACCTGCGCTGCAGCCAGCTCCATCGGTTCTACCCTACCATCCGCATCCAGCGTCGGCCCGACACTTCGGTATAAGAAAGTCCAGGCGCCATGGTCTGTAGACCATTTCGGCGTCCGCGAGCATCCTACGTTAAGCGGACGCCGAAAAGCCCTTCATACGGCCTGCGGAAGGAAAATCCTGTGCATTGTGGGCCGGCGCCGACTGTTCCATGGCTAAATGGCTTTCCCCACGCGAGTTCCTGTCTTGGATGAAGAATCACATCTGTCCCGTGTTCCTGCGCTCTGAAATCAATACCCAGGTACGCCAGAGTGAGGCGCAGTTAAGCGCCCTCGTCGCAGCCACCTCCGACTACATCTACGAGATGAACCCGGATTGGAGTGTAGCGCGTCGTCTTGAGGGCCGGAAAACACTTGTCGGAGATGCAAAAATAGTTACCCCCGATCCAGACTGGCTGGATCGCTACATTCCCGCTGAAGAACAGCCATCTATGATCGCGGCCATTGAGCATGCCATCCGCACAAAGTCCAACTTCGAGCTTGAGCTCCGGGCTCGGCGCTTCGACGGTTCAATCGGCTGGATTCTCTCACGCGCGGTTCCGATGCTCGATGAGAATGGACAGATTGTGAAGTGGTTCGGCGCCATCATCGACACCACCGAGCGAAAGACAGCCGGAGAAGCCCTCTTGCGCAACGAGCGGCTAGCCTCGCTGGGGCGCATGGCTGCAACCATTTCCCATGAAATCAACAATCCGCTTGAAGCGCTTACGAACCTGCTGTTTCTGGCCGAACATACCGAGGGACTCCCCATGCAGGCTCGCGAGTACCTCGAAGAGGCCGACGCCGAGCTCGGACGCGTAGCTCACATCACGCGGCAGGCCCTCGGGTTTTATCGCGAGGCCGCCGCCCCCGGCGAGGTCAGCGTAGATGCGGTGCTCAACTCTGCGGTCGATCTGGTAAAGCGCAAAATCGCAGACAAGCACATCACCGTCGACAAGCAGTTCCGCGCCCACCCCGAAATCATGGGGATTGGCGGAGAATTGCGCCAGGTCTTTTCCAATTTGCTGGTGAACAGCGTCGATGCCGTCGGCGAAGAAGGCACCATCAAGATGCGCGTCTCCCGCGGCTTGAACCGAGCCGGCCGTCGTTCGGTGCGCGTCACCGTCGCCGACAACGGCAGCGGCGTCCCTCTGGCATCCCGCGAACACATCTTCGAGCCTCTGTACACCACCAAAGGCGTCGTGGGCACCGGCCTGGGCCTCTGGGTCGCCCGGCAGATCGTTGAAAAGCACGGCGGCAAAATTCAGATGCGGTCTTCCGTGCGCGGGCCGCGGCACGGATCGACGTTCAGCGTCCTGCTCCCGGCCTGATATCGCACGGCCCCATGCACGCGTGCAGTCATCCGTTGTGCGCAGGAAACAGGCAACGTCCGACAGCGATTCGGCATCCAAAATCAAATCAGCGATTGGTCATTGCGCGAATATTTCCCGCGGATGAAAAAGATTCCAGCAGCAGCTAAACCTGTGCAAGAGCCGGTTTGCGACTGAACAGTACCTGGACCATTCTTCTTCTTCCTTGACCGCTGTCGATCAGGATCACAGGTGAAACAACTCCCTCAATTGGACGCGGCAAATGATGTGGTGTTCGTAGGCGGCGGCGAAATGGGCGCCCTGATGCGCTCATTTGATTGGTCCACATCCCCGCTCGGGCCGCCCGAAATATGGTCCCCGACCCTGCAAACCATGACCAGGATGCTGTTGAACAACAGCTTTCCGATCCTGCTCTGGTGGGGCCCGAACTACATTCAGCTCTATAACGACGCCTACATTCCAGTTTTAGGCCACAAGCATCCGAAGGGGGCTCTCGGCAAACCATTTCGCGAGTGCTGGTCCGAGGTGTATCCGGTTCTCGCCCCACTTACCGATGTTCCCTTCAACGGTGGCCCGGCTACGTGGGTCGAAGATATTCCGCTTGAGCTTTACCGCTTCGGGTTCCCTGAGGAAGCGCATTTCACCATCTCCTATAGCCCTGTGCCAGACCCCACAGCCCCGCACGGCATCGGCGGCATCATCGCCATCGTGCACGAAATCAGCGCGAAGATCGTCGGCGACCGACGCATACTTGCTCTCCGCGATCTGGGCTCCCGTTCCGCCGAGACCCAAACTGCCGAGCAAGCCTGCGCCGATGCGGCCGAAACGCTCGCCACCTACGACAAGGACGTGCCGTTCGCGTTGGTTTACCTGGCCGACGAAAAAG